>CANQLQ010000199.1 GCA_947624755.1 uncultured Clostridia bacterium
TAACTAACTAAAAATCAATAAAAAATAACCAACCTTTACAACAGGCTTTATCCTGAGGCACAGACCGCATTTTCCCTCTTTGTCGGAGCTAAGATAAAAAAGAAACAAACTTACCACAGGGAAGCAAAGCAGAAACCGGTCTATAGGCGAAGCGACCCGTCTTGAACGCTTTGCGTTCAAACGGTTGAGCGCAGCCGTACGTCAGCATGTTTCTTTTGGAACTTTTCTTTCAAAAGAAAAGTTCGCCGACGGCAGTCAAAGCCGATAATTTGCACAAATTACAACAAAAAAGCTCAAACCAAAAAATCATAGAGAAAATAACCTATCCCTTACGAAAAAACTAATGCTTAGGGAAGCACTGATTAATTCAGGGTGTCCTAATTGACGAGGAAATTTTTCGTCAGTTTGTTCAAAAATTTGAGGCAATACTTTGTGTATTAACGAGAATTTTTGGGCAAACTGACGGAATAATTTACCGTCAAGTAGGGCAGCTTGTATTAATCAGTGATTCCTTAAATTAATCAGCGATTCCCTAAGCAATTACAGCGAAAAATAAAAAAGTGAAAAAACCGTCTTTTATATAAGTCTTTTTATGTTATAATTAAAATGTTAATGAAACTTCTATAATCGGTTCATGGATTTCAAAATACTAAAGAGGGTGATGATTTTGGACTTTGGTCTTGATTTGTATAATACAACTCGAACTCTTGAAAAAAAGCAGATTGATGAAATACTTTCACTTTCCGAAATTACACAACAGTATAATATTAATCTTACACCCGAAAAAGCAAAATATATTGTTGACAGCAATAAAAGCGCCCTTCACGATACGGGCAGAATTGAATTTGGTGAAAGCGTTGCAAAAAAAATCACATTGAAGTTTTGCTCATCGCCGTTCGTTTCCAAGTATAATATAGAAAAAGTTGTCGAAAAGCTTCTGGAAGTTTTTTATTACACAAAAAACGAAACCAAAGACAGCATAAGCGATGACAGACTTATAGACTTAATGAAAATAGCTTTTGACGGTGATTGCAAAGGTTCGGTAACACTTCTTTTCGATTGGATCATTACAAAAATTATTCACGAATATAATTTCAGCGGCTTGAAAGAGGACGAAGAAACAAGCCATATTGAGAAAATAGGAGAAAACAATGAAGAATGAAATCGGTTTTTCCGGTCTGATTGACAAAAGCAAGCTTCAAACAGACAATTATTTTTCTTCGCTTGTAAAACAGGCATATGACTGCGGTCTGATTTTTGACAGCGACATTGAAAGAATAAGGACAGAGCTTTTCCTTCTTCTCGGTGATATCTGCAAAACTATTGCCGAAAAGGGTTCTTCTTCGATAAGAGTCGATACAGCCGAAGAAATATCTGAATCTATTATGTACTCAATTTCGGTAAGACTCAAAAAATGTCCTTCACCTGAAAGCTCCGTAAACCTTTTGCAAAGTGAAAAAATCAAGGTATTGTTTGAAGAAGGTCAGAAAGAGCTTTCGGATATGCTTATTAAAATGAAAATAAAGTGGACAATTCTTAAAGGAAAGCTATTTGAAACTAAAAGTTTTTGTTTTAATGAAATTCCAAAAGAAACAATGAAAAGATTTTTTGCCGGCTATGATTATAAGCTGTCCGCTCAAAAAGATGTCGTGCTTTTCGGTTATCCGGTTTATAACGAAAGCGAAAAATTAAGCGGCGCTGAATTAATCTCGCAAAAGCTTGAAAGTTTTATTTTGGAAAATGAATTTTTGAATAATTTTAATCCGCAGTCGGTACACAGCCTTCTTTGCCTTATTGACAGGATCTACGGCGAAAACGAAAAAGGTGAAGGTTCTTTTTATTTGGAAACGCCTATAAACATTTATATATATGTTCTTGCGTGTGCGCTTGGTCTTGTTATGTGTAAAAAAGAGCCGCATGAGCTGAAATTAGAAAAAGAGGATTATGATTTTATTGAAAGCAGGCTTGTGCAAAAAAATTATAAAAGTGTTCTTGTAATACTTCGTGATGCACTCGATAAGCTGATTGCTCAATTGATGGTTGGCGAAAAAACGGCGGCTTATCTTGAACTGAGCATAAGACAGCTTGCAGATGAAATTGCTCTTTCATACGGTATGAACTTAAAATCTATTTTTCTTTGCAGTAACAATAAAGCAGAAAACGAAGGGTTTATAATCGAAGGTGAGCCGAAAATGAGCGACAGTAAATTTCGTTTTGTACTTGAACAAATACGCTCTCTCGGCAGTATCGAAAAAATTGCTCAGGTAATCGGCGAAAACGTAAAAAATGAAGAAGACTTTGAAGAACTCGTCATAAGCGCCTGCCTTAATAAAAATGAAATAGCTTTGTGCCTTAGAAAACTTCAAAATCCTGCATTTATCCGACTTTTCATTAAATATTTTCGCGGAAAAAAGGACGAAATAAACAAAGACGTCTATGCCGGAATTAATGAATGTTTTCGTTCTTTTTCAAAAAGAGAGAAGAATGTAATTGAGAAAATACTAAGAACACTTGGCGAATATAAATAACGCCGCAAAAGCGTTAAGAAAAGAAAGTTAGAATACTTGAAATTGCTTTTCCCATGTGATAAAATATATTCGTAGAAAACTATCAGGACAATTAAGTAATGGATTTTTAAAAAATTTGGGGTGAAAAATATGAAATGTGTTAATTGCGGACATGAAATTCCGGAAGGTTCAGGCTTTTGCGAAAATTGCGGAACTATCATGAGCCTTGACAATATCAATAATGACGAAGTAGTTGACGTTTACAGCAGTTCGGAAAAGACAAACAGAGTCAATGATGATTTTATGCAATACCTTGAAAATGAAGAGCCGGGAATAAATGACCTGTATGACGGTGAAGTTCCGGACACAGAAACGCAGGAAATCCTTGATGCTGTTTTTGAAGATTCTCAGCAGGAAGAACCCGACGCCGAAAGTGACGAACAAGCGAGCTATGAACCTGCCGAAGAAATTGCAGACGAAGAACCCGTGGAAGAAGACGATTCCGACCTTGAAGAAATGTATATCACAAAGCGCAAGTCCAAAAAGGGCGTTGGCGTTATAGTTGTGCTTGCGATAATTCTTATTTCTGTTGTTGCGGCAGGAGTTGGAATTATCAAAGGCTACATAAAATTACCCGCTCTTCCTGCAATTGCACAGAGAACAACATCGGCTGAAGAAAAAGACTCAACCAAGAACGATGAAAAAACCGAGTCTAAAAAGGAAACAAAAAAAACTACCAAGACAGAAGAAGAGACAGAGGAAACAACCGAAGCCGAAAAAGAGACAAAAGACACCACTAAGGCTAAGGAAACGGAAAAAGACGAAGTAAATGAAACAACCAAAGCACCGGTAACAACTAAAGTCCCTGTAACAACTAAAGCACCGATAACAACCAAAGCACCTGTAACAACTAAAGTTCCGGCAACTACCAAAGCACCTGTAACAACTAAAGTTCCGGCAACTACTAAAGCATCGGTAACAACCAAAGTTCCGGCAACAACCAAAACTCCGACTGAAACTAAAGAGTCTGCAACAACTGACAGATATGGTATAACAGACGCAAAGGTCAAAAAGCCGTCAAACTATCTTTCAAAAACATCAACTGTTTATGTAACGGCAGAAGGTGTTATCCTTAGAAATAAGCCAAGCAAAAATTCAGAGCGTGTACTTTATCTTTCTCTCGGTGCAGACGTAAAAGTTCTCGCTGAGGAAAACGGCTATTATTATGTATACAGTAATCGCTACGGCGTTTACGGTTGGGTAAGCAAGAGCTATACTTCAACTTCGCGGCCGACAAGCGACAAAATAACAACTGTATCGAATCTTGTTTCACCGGATAAAAAATATAAAAAACCGACAATAAAGTATGTCAGTTCCGCTTCGGGTCTTAGACTTCGTAAAGGACCGGGCAGCAAATATGACGTAATCAAAAATATCCCGAACGGTTATCCGGTTAAGGTCATAGGTTACAGCTCAAAAGATTCGGGTTGGGTATACGTAATCGAAACAACTTACGGCGTTTTGGGCTGGGTTTCAAGCGCGTATATTAAATAATACATATTGACTAAACATCAAAAAAATTCATAAAAAGAGAGCCTTTTGGGGCGCCATCCGTAAGGGAGGGTGCCTCAAAAGGCTTTTGTATCTTAATTTAAGGAAGTTCTGATTAAATCTAATGCTCAGGCGGGCATCGGCAGGCATCGGCGGACATCGTCCGCAGGAATTACGCGGCAGGCATCGCCTGCACGAGTTACGCGTGTTGGATTGATGTAAGTCTTTACCGCTTGCCCCACGGCACGGCTTGGTGCTGAAC
>CANQLQ010000200.1 GCA_947624755.1 uncultured Clostridia bacterium
CTTTTTTTACCTTTTTTCTCCCTTTTTTTCTCTTTTTATTCCCTTTCTGTATGCTGTCCCGGGCGTTTTTGTATCTGTCCCCGCTCCTCTACACCAGATGTTGTATGTTCCCTTTTTACATTTATTTTTCGCCTATATATTGAAATCTTTGTTTCTCTTCAAAACGACCATGCCGGGCGTCGTCTTGCCTTTTATCCCCTACCGGGGCGGCTTACCCTTATAAAAATTCCCTATCTTCCTGCATTGGCAGATTTTGTTGCTTATTACGTCAGACCGCAAAAGAAAAAATTTTTTATTCTTATATTTTTTAATTTAAAGTGCAATTTTACCGTCACGGTCTGCACTCGTTATTCTATTCAAATTTTGGGCATCAAATCCGTCCGCTATGTAACGTGCGCTTTCAAGCAGAATCCTGTCCACGCCGCTTTTTTCATAACCTTCTTTTATTTTTGCTCCGCTGAGAATAATTTTTGGATATTCCGGACCTATGCCGTTGATTATCGTTATGCTCAGCGTTGCAATTGCTTTTTTGTTGCACAGTGCGAGCAAAACCGTGTGATTTGTCTGACTTAGAATTTCATCAAACTTGTCCAAAATCGGTCTGTCGATAACTGTCTTTTTTTCACCTTGCAATTCGAGGATTTTTATTAAGTCGCTTCTGTCTGCTTTTCTGATTTCAAAATTCATATCATCACCCTTTCGTTTAAGCTTATGCTTTTAGGGACAAGTTAATGATATTTTTATAAGAATTTTTGATTATTTTATATTTCCTAATGTCCTATTTAAAAAGTTTGATATTTATTAACCAAAATTCTACTCTTGAAACCCACAACAGATTAAGGCTTTGTACCCTTACAGTTTGAAATGCCAATTATGTTTAAATTAAAATTTGCATTGCCGACCATACATATTGGAAAAGCTTAGGCAAAACTTATATGGTTGCATTACCCTAATTCTTTTTTTATTAAAATCTTTCAATTCTTTTTGAATCGTACTTCATACCTTAGAATAAATATTATAAGAGGTGATTTTTAATGAGTAATTGTTGTTCAATCACAGACCTTCGCAGCAAAGAAGTCATCAGTTCTAAAACCGGCTGTCGTCTCGGCAATGTATGCGATGTCGAAATTGATACCTGTGACGGCAAGCTTGTTGCAATTATTATCTGGGGTCGGGGCCGCTGCGGCGGACTGTTGGGTCGTGACGATGATATTCGCATCTGCTGGGACGATATTGATGTTATCGGCAAGGACACTATCCTCGTCTGCAAAGAACCTGAACGACGGCCGCCGCAAAAGCGCGGAATTTTTGAAAATCTTTTTCACTCATAGGAAAAAACCTCGTAGGCGCCATACCTGCGAGGCTTCTTTTTATAATCTTTGTTAAATTTTCACTTAATCGACATTGCTTTTATAATATGAATTTGCCTTTATAACATCTCCGGCCGCTTCGTTGTATTCAATAGTTACGCTGTCGCCAACATTGAGAATTACAACATTCTGTACCTCTGAAGCAACGATTGTAAAATATTTTTTGCTTGAGTCAAGCTTAATGAAGTAAACACTGTTACCATTTATAACCGCTGTTCTGATGTCAACGATTTTGCCTTTTGCTTTCATAACTTTGACTTCGGGTTCTTTTTCGTTATCACCCGAACTTAAATTGTCGGTATCGTGTTTGATCTGTTCAAGGTCAATTTTAATATTAATGTTGTTTTGTCTGAGCTGTTCGGCATAAGCTTCGGTACATTTTGCAATCGTTTCACCGGTAACAACAACCTGATAGTTTTGAACATTAACCATAGCGTAACGTTTTACAAGGCTCGACGAGTCCTTGAGCGACATAAAGTATGTCGGCTGACCGCTGATGTTGAGAAGGATCGGGAAGGTCGCAGTATATTTATAGTCCTGAACGGCGCCCTCCGCTGAAGCGGCGGCTGAATATTCCTTAGCGCCGGAAACGGTATAGAAGTTTGCGTCCTTTGTTCTCATATTAACAAGAACAAAGCCGATAATTGCCTGGTCGCTGCCGGCCGATGTTACACCCGTATACATATAAACGTCGTCATTCATAGCAAGGAAGTTTGAGCCCTCAGTTGCGACTTTAACACCTTCCTGACCGATTACGGAATTGATGAAACCGTTGATATAGCGTCCGTGGTAGTTATACTGCTCGACAAGAAGGTTTGTCGAATAGATAACATCAAGCCATTGAAGGTCCTTGTTTGTTTTTACGTCTTCAATTGTATATTCTTCACTTTCGCCTGTTATCGCATTAACAAGAACAACGCCCTTTACATCTGTACCGCCGAAAAGACCTATTGTCTTGTCAAGAACCGGACAAATCCAATAAGGCTGACCTGCTTCGTCAATTTCAAAGTGCGGTGTGTCAAAAATATAAGTAGGATAAGCAAAACGGACATGACGCATAAGATATTTTCCGAAATGTTCGGCGGTTGAATATCTCATATAGTTGCCTTTGTCAAGCATAACAAGCTCCGACTTCTGAGTTACCATGTTGACAACGATATAGCCCGGAAAACCTGTTCTTGTATTTTTGAACCATTTGAAAATATCGCCGTATGCGAGAGTCGTTACACGAACGGGAGAATTTTTATAGTTTATCTGTGTAAACTGAGTTGAAAGCTCAAACTGCGAAACCATGTTGATTGAAGCAAGGTCGCCGAGCGAACGGTTCGCAAGAGCGGCGGCGGCTTCGTTATCAAGAACCGGAACGGACTGGAAATCAGCCTCTTTGATATCGCTTGCAAATGTTTTGCTTTCGTCAACACCAATAATCTTGTTGTATGAGCCTGCCCTGAAAACAACAGACGAAATAAGCATACCTACAGCTACAACGGCAATAAGAACACCGATAAATATTATTGGTACAATTGACTTTTTCTTTACATATTCGGTATACTCGGGTCTAAACAACATACCCGAAAGCAGAGCGACAGACGCGATAAAAATTACCGCAACAATACCGAGATACATATAAAATTCCGTGCTTTTGAAGTTGAGCGGCGGAAGCATAAAATAATATGCAACCAATGCGCCGATAACTGTAATGATAATACTGATTAAAACTTTAAGTCCGGATTTTGCTGGAACAACATAAGCGTTTTTACCTGAACCTTTGCTGTTTCCGGAATTACCTTTGTCTGAAAAATCAACCTTTATAGGTTCCATTTTTTCAACTCCTTTAACAAGTGGTAAGTGTAATTATACCGAAAATTATATCAAAAAGCAATAGAATTTTTGTTAATGTTTTCCTTTGAGACGTAATAAATCCTTGCTAACACAATATTTTTTAACGAAAGCTAAAATTATTTTGAGTTTATCTGATCAAGGCTGAGCGAGAAGCTTCCGAGGAAATCTTCCATAAAAGTGTTGACCTCAGGCATATCCATTTTTTCAATTGCTTTTTTTGTGCTTTCACAGGCTTGTCTAAATTCATTATTGCCGGCATTTATTTCTTCAATACATTTGATAAGCGCCGAAATTTTATCTGCCGCTTTAACGATTTTCCAAAGATATTCGTCACCGTCCTGTTTAAAGAAAAACGGACGGTAAACCTTTTTCATATCATCGGGAAGCATCGACAAAAGGCTTTCGCAGGCAATCTCTTCAACGTGCTTAAATTCACTGTGAAGCGCTTCGCTGTGATATTTGACCGGGGTCGGCATATCGCCGGTAATAATCTCGGGCATATCGTGGTAAAGGCCGAGAACCGCCGCCCTGTCAGCGTTTAGGTTTCCTCCGAAGCGTATATTCTTTATTACGGCAATGGCATGTGCAATTGCTGAAACATCATTACTGTGTTCGGATATATTTTCGGTTTGGGTATTTCTCATAAGAGCCCAGCGGTTAATAAATTTCATTCGTGAATGCATAGCAAAAAAATGGTGTTTCATATTATCGCCTCGTCTAAATTTTTTGTATAATCCAATTTTAATCATTCTATCACATTAAAAAATTTTTTTCAATCTGTGGGCATCGCCCACAGGAATTACGCGGTGGGCATCGCCCACGGGAGTTACGCGAGGAAGATTATACAGGCTTTTACTCTTATGCCGCGAAACGACTTACGTTGTTAACTGTAAAAATTTTAGTCAATAGGCATAGTCAACGGGGTACACGGGGAAGGTTTATTTAAGTCTTTATACTCACACCACTGCACGCGTAGGGGCGACCACATGGAGTCGCCCCTACGCGATTTATGAAAAATTTAATTTGTGACAGCCCTGAGTATTTTGTCAAAGTATTACGCAATATTTTCAAGCAATATGAGTATTAAGGAAGCG
>CANQLQ010000201.1 GCA_947624755.1 uncultured Clostridia bacterium
AGTCGTTTCGTGGTATAATAGTAAAAATATAATAAATCTATCCCGCGTAATTCGTGCGGGCGATGCCCGTGGGCGACCACATGGGGTCGCCCCTACGCGGGCTTATTCCCCGTATAATTCCTGCTTACAAAAATTTATAGTTAGCAATGCAGGTCGTTTCGTGGTATAATAGTAAAAATATAATAAATCTACCCCGCGTAAGTGCCGCACGCCATGCGTGCCTGCGGGCGATTGGAGTGGAAATTAAAATATGAACAGTGAGGAAAGAATAGAGTGCGAAAAGGTTTGGAATCAATATATTGCACTTATGCATAAAATGTGTAATCTGAAATTACAAAGTATGCCCGATGAAATAGAAGATGTGATTTCAGAAGTCTTTCTGGCGTTTTGTGAAAAGGTCGAAACAAGCGGCTTTCCCCAAGACTCTAAAAAATGGCTTTACGGAACGCTCAACAACATCATATTAAAACGATACCGGTCAGCCGGGTACAAAAAAGAAAAGACTGTCGATATACCCGATATTGAGGGTATGAAGTTTAATAATGACAGCAAAATTGAAGATATTGACGACGCATTTTTTGTCGAAAGCATAAAGAAAATGTGCGACGAGCAGCTTAAAGGTAAGGAAAAGCAGTTGTTTCAATATGTCTTTGTGGACAACATGAAAATGAAAGATATTGCCGAAGTTCTTCATACAAGCGAAACTGCCGTCAGGCAAAAATATTACAGACTTTGTCTACATATTCGTAAAATAGTCGACAAAATGATGTAAATGAATAATTCCGGCAATTTATAAAAACCGTTATAAGGGTCTTACAATTGGAACTTATTATACAGAGGATGATTTAATGGAAACGAAAGCTATTTTAAAAGCGCTTAATGCAATATCTTGTCCGATACCTCTTGATGAAGTGCAGATGATCATGGACAAAGAATTAGAAAAAGCTCCCGAAGAAATGGACGACGAATTGATAGACATATGTATGGATATTCTTGAAAAGGGATATGCCGGACAGGAGCAGGAACAGGAGCAAAAACAGGAACAAAAGCAGGAGCAGAAACAAGACCGCACCGAAAAGAAACCGATGCGGATAAAAGTACGCAGAGTATTGGCTGCCGCCGCAATAATTGCGTTGATAATTGCGGCTGCCGTTCCCATTTCCGCCACATTTTCCCAAAGCAAAGTGTCCGACAAAATCGTGCAATTTTGTTCCGATTATTTTCATATGGATTTGCGTAAGGGAAGCACAAATGCGAAACATTATTCGGATAATGATTCAAAATTGGTAAAAGATTTACAGGAACGCGGGTTTGAAGATATAATTTTACCGAAAGATTTATTAAATTATAATTACTCAAAAGATATTTTTATTCAAGAAACCGATCACATCATATCGGCAACAATAGATATAGAAGATTCCGAATCGGAAATAAATGGCAGTATGACAATCGCGCGATATGACGAAATAACATCTTTCGTTGCAGGAGAGAGCAAGGTAACCTCGAAGTTTAAACACGTTGAACAGGTCAATGTGAACGGTATTGACGTCATAGTATACGGTAATGATGATGATGATCAAGTTTTAATATGCTACTTAGTAAATGGAAATACTAATTACTCCATTACTTTGAATAATTGTAATTTTGAAAAGGCCGTAGAAATTGCAAAATCACTAAAATAAATTACGGCACAAAAAAAGCCTGTGTTCATTACGACAAAAAGAATATTCACTCCACTCATAAGTCAGATAACACATCTAAGCAGAAAAATACTGCTTTTCACCCCTTGATTTCATTGAAAAAATGGAATCAAGGGATTTTTTTGCGAAAAAACAAAAAGTTAAATTCTTTAAAAAAGTGTTACAAGCCCTCTTTTGACGGAACTTATACTATAAGGGATAATTTAAGGAAGTGTTATAAACGCTTTTTAACAACGCTTACCGTCCGGTTATAATAAATCGTGTTCCGCCGCTCACATTCAAAAGCATAAAATAACAGAATGTCATTGAATACGGTTATTATGATAAACAGTCCATTCAAAAGGGGGAGATAGCAGTAAGGCAAAATTTGCGGACAAATGAAAGCTTGTTTTTTTTGGACTTTTGGGCAAGCCGTAGTTTGTTTGTAGTATATACACAATATTACAGAAAGTCCGGACTTGAAAAAAATTTTTTAGAGAAAAAGGAGATTGACTATGTTAAGTAAATCCAACAAAGCATTGAAAAATATATGTGCTGTTTTTCTTGTCATGTCGCTAATGGTATTGTCTTTCATACCCGCATTTGCGGAAGCTGAACCGATGCCACTGTCAGAAGAAAATGTTGTAGAATATCCGACAGCAACAGGTGAAATATACTATACTCAAAAAATTGGTGATTGTTTAACTCTTGAAGGCGGCAAAGTAACTGTTGACGGCACAGCAGAAGGTGAGGAAATCGCGGGACACTGGGAATTTGTCAATCCTGAAGAAGTGCCTGCAAAAGTCAGCAGTTCAGCGTATTCAGCTATTAAATTTTTACCGGAAGATAATGTTGCATACAGTGAATTTGAAGTTTCAAAGCCGTCAAAGCCGGCTCGTTTTAATATTAAAAAAGCTCCAATGGAATTTGCTAATCCCGATATATTACCTACATCAAGCGAAGTTGAAGAAAACTCTCAACTTCAAGATTCTTCAATTGTCGGAGTTGATTTGAAATGTTCAATTACCGGAGCTAATGTTGCCGACTTTACAACGCCAAAATGGAAATGGGAAGTACGATCGTTTGTAACTCAAAGCGGCTGGTATCAAGCTAAAGTAACAGCAACAGGTTTTTATGATTTACAGTTCTATATTTATGTCAGAGTAAAAGGCGACACAAGCGAACCGTTGATCAAAGAGATGCCTACAATTGAGCCTATTGAATATTATGACGGTTTAAAAGCAGGCGATTTACAGCCGTTACTTGAAAGTGGGGGCGGAGAAGCAACAGTTCCCGGACATTTTGAAATTAGCGAACCGAGTCAGGAATTATCAGCCGGAGTTAATCAGGTAGGAATCGTATTTAAACCTAATGATTCTTTAAAAGAAGATGAACAGGGATATATTTTAGTGACAGTCAATAAAGCAACCGCTTCCTTTATTGACGAAAACGGCGAGCCGATAATTCCCGAAGTAAAGTTTTTGGCTACACAAGAGGTTTTCGAAGGAACAGACATTATCAATCAGCTCAAAAAGTTTGACGCGAACTGCGGCAAAGCCGGAGAAATGGTATTCGGCGGCAACAGATACTCATTTACGATTCCGCAAGCGTTCACCCGTCTTTCTGCGGGCGACAACTCAGGCTCAAATTCTTGGAAGATTCCGGAAGATTTCGATGCAAACGGCTACGTATGTAGCGTAGCGCTGACTTCAAACTACAACACAAATTATACGAACGTTCTGAAATTCAAAATTGTTCAAGTAAAGAAACTTGTAACACCTCAAATCTCATGGTTTAAGGACGAAATGACTATACGAGGTTTGGTTTATACCGACTACCCAGCAGGAACATTCAAGGTTTACGCCAACGGAGAACTTATCGAATCGACAAAGGACGGCGTAAAGTATCTTACAAGCTTTGCTTGGCGTCCGGCAAAGAGCGGAACATATACTATCAAAGCTGAGTACACCCCCGCCGAAAACGACAAGGTCGCTATCGAAAATAATGTTATTGAACAAGATGTTACGGCTAATCTTAGCTGGACTGTAAACGGCGAAAATGTCAATTTCACTTCGACAACGAAGCAATACGGCACAAATGTAACCGTTCTTCAAAGTCTCGGCGATAATTTCGGCGGTTGGGAATTTTACGATGAGAACGGCAACAAATATGCCGACCCCGAAAAAGAGCTGGGTATGCGCTATGATCCTACTGTTCCTTCCACAGTAAACTTCACCATGCCCGACCATGACGTAACAGTCAAAGCTATTGACAAGACGCAGGTCAACCTTCCCGGCGGCGACAGTAAATTACCCGATTTCTTCTCCAAAATCATCAATTGGATCAACAACCTGATTACAAAGATAAAGGCATTGTTTGACGCTATTATACAGAGCCTTATGTTAATAGGCTGAAATTCGTAAGCTTTTGCCTATCATCAAATTTTAAATAAGTGTTTTTCATACTCCTTCATCTATTTTCAAACCGCCCTTGGCAGGTAAAACTGTCAAGGGCAACGCTTAAAAAAAACGCGTAGGGGCGACCCCATGTGGTCGCCCCCCAAAACGAGTTCAAATTTACAGGGCGACCACACGGGTCGCCCCTACGCGGGCTTATTCCAC
>CANQLQ010000202.1 GCA_947624755.1 uncultured Clostridia bacterium
AACCTTTACAACAAGCCTTATCCTGAGGCACAGACCGCATTTTCCCTTATGTAGCAACAAAAATAAAAAGAAGCAAACTCACCACAGGGAAGATAAAGCACAAACCGTTCTATAGGCGAAGCGACCCGGCTTAGCGGACATCGTCCGCAGGAATTACGCGGGATAGATTTATAAAGGCTTTTACTATTACTCCGCGAAACAACAAAGCTTAAATACTTTACATTCAAACGGTTGAGCGCAGCCGTACGTCAGCAATGTTTCTTTTGGAACTTTTCTTTCAAAAGAAAAGTTCGCCGACGGCAGTCAAAACTGGTAATTTGCACAAATTACAACAAAAAAGCTCAAACCAAAAATCAAGAAGATAAAAACCAATCTACACATACAGGCTTTATCTTGAAGCACAAACTGCGCTTTATATTACCCGGGTATCCCGGGACATATTTTAACTTTTCAGCACAACTATTGTAATAAATATGTTATAATTATGAATGAAGATTGTAACTTTTATCTTTTAATATACATATAGTCAATTTAAAATCTTTTCTGGGGGAAAACAAAGGTGAAAACAGTTCTTGTTTGTGACGATGATAAAGCGATTGTTGACTCAATTGCAATTTATCTTAAAGCCGAAGGTTACGGTGTGGTGACAGCTTCCAACGGTAAGGAGGCGATAGCTAAGCTTTGCGAAAACGAAATTCACTGCATTGTAATGGATATTATGATGCCGGTTATGGACGGTATTATTGCAACGGTAAAAATCCGAGAAAAAAGCAATGTTCCCATTATCTTCCTTTCGGCCAAAAGCGAAGATACCGACAAAATTGCGGGGCTTGGCTTCGGCGCGGACGATTACGTTACAAAACCGTTTAATCCCCTTGAGCTTATTGCAAGAGTTAAGTCACAAATCAGACGCTATGTTTCGCTTGGAACGGCAGTAACTTCTTCGGAAGGTGTTATCACAACGGGCGGACTTTCGGTTGACACACGCTCCCGTTCGGTGACCCTTGACGGCGAAGCGGTGAGACTTACGGCAACGGAATACCGAATTGTTGAATACCTTATGAAAAACTTAGGCTGTACTCTTTCCTCGGCTCAAATTTATGAACACGTGTGGAATGAAGAAGCTTTTGCTTCGGAAAAAACCGTTACCGTACATATAAGACGCATTCGTGAAAAGATTGAAATTGACACTAAAAATCCTATGTATATTAAGGTGGTATGGGGAATTGGATACAAGATTGAAAAAATTTGACCTTTCCATGATTACAAAGACAGTATGTTTTCTGCTTGCAATAATCTTTGCAGCTCTCGGCACAGCCAATGTGCTGAATGTTCTTTTTGAAATTGAAAAGGATGAAGACAACAATGTTCATTTTTATGGCAATATCCTTACTCAAGGCAAAAACTTCGATTTGCCGACAAGCGAAATGTTTGTCTCGGTATATCAGGATTTTGTTGAAACGGCAATTGAAAATGCGTTTATATATTCCGACGGAAGTAAAAAGGCGTATGAAGAATATTTAAAAAGATATAATGAATACAACCTTTCAAATATTAACGCTGCAAAAAAAGAACTGAAAAAAGAACTGCTTAAAGCAAGCGGAACAATTTCCGTTTACAAAATTTTAGATGAATTTTCAAAAGGCGCAATATCTCTTGAAAAAATCGCGGACCATAAAACACACATCTTTTCGCCCGGAATTTATGTTTTTGACAAGGGTGGAGATCGTTTGTACTTCCTTTCCGACAACGGCTATGAAGTCGAAATTGCCGAAGACGGAAACGTCGTCGACGCGTATTATACTATCGAAAAAGGAGGTACAAAATATTCTTATAAAGATTACGAGGACTCGTTTATTTTTTCTTTCACAAAATCTTCGGGCATTCCCGAAAGCGTTTCAAGCAAGGCCAAAAATGCGGACGGCGTTATTGAACTTTGCAGAACCTCGCTTGACGGAAGCGGAGTGGATTTTGACGGATATTACAGTTTTACTGTAAACGAAGATTATCTTATTGCCAATATTTCCGAATATTCACTTGATAACAGTGACGGCAGTGAATTTAACTTTTTTAAAAATTTTGAATCGTATTCCGATTTCAAAGAGCAGGCAGGCAGAAACGCAAAAGAGCTTGCGAGCTACAAAAATCTTACTTTTGCGGTTGCCGACAACAAAACCGGAAAAATTCTTGCGACAACTCTGCCCGGTACAAATAAAAATATGTCAATAAACGATATTGAAAAAGCTTGTCTTTCAAATGAATGGAGTGTAACAAGGAATTTTGAAACAGGCAAAGAAAAACACGGTAAGCTTTTTGAAAATATAGCGCAAAGTAATCCCGGTTTATTTCCGTATAACGGTGCGCTTTCTTACGACGAAATAAGCCTTTCTCAAAGCAGCAAACCATTTACCCTTTCGATTAGCTTTGATACTTCCCTTAAAGGTGAAGATATGCTGTCATCTATGCAGGCTAAATACTTTAAGACCTATAATTTCATCAAATCAAATTTTATAACCTTTACCGTTTATCTTTTGGGATTTTTGATTTGCGTAATTATACTGATTATAAAAAGCGGCAGAAAGTCTACGGACAATGAACTGCATATGCTTAAAACAGACGGAATTTTCACTATCCTGAGAACCGCTGTTAACGCCCTTTTAATTGCCGCTCTCGCATATGCTTTTTTCTTGATAGCCGATGGGTTTAACCATTCCAACTTTTCACAATTAATAATTGTCTCCTGTTCGGTTATTTCCGCCGTTATTGCCGCGCTTCTTATCGACTGGCTTATGTATATCGCAAGGCACATAAAAAACCATACGCTTTTAAAAAATATTCTTATTGTAAAGGTCAGCCAAAAGCTTTGGAGCGCCTTCAAAAAAAGAAAAGAAAAGTTTAAGGCGAAAATAAAAGACAGAAAAGAAAGAAACGCATTAAGACCTGCCGTTTACAAAGATATTTATACCGATGTTATAAAGAAAGTAATGCTTGGCATATTTTTACCGAATTTTGTTGTCGGACTTCTCTTGCTTTTGCTCATAGGTTTTGCAGGAGCATTGGCGCCTTTTATATTCCTTACCGTTTTGCTTTTCGGCTACGATATTTTTGTTCTTTTGAGTATTATCAAATATGCTTATCATCTTAGGAAAATTTTTTATGCGCTCAATCAGATAAGAAGCGGAAACTATGATATTCAAATTGACAAAACCAAAATGCCGCAATCTGTGAAGGCTTATGCAAACGATGTTGAAGCGATCAGAGAGGGTCTTAAGCTTGCCGTAGAAAACGCAGTAATGGAGCAAAGGACAAAAACGGAGCTTATTACCAACGTTTCGCACGATCTCAAAACACCCCTGACATCGGTCATTACATATGTTGACCTGCTTTCACGGTGTGATATAAATGACGAAACCGCAAAGGGATATATTGAAGTACTCGGCGAAAAAAGCGCAAGACTTAAAAGGCTTATCGAGGACCTTGTCGAAGCTTCAAAGGCACAGACGGGAAACATAAACGTAAGTCTTATAAAAGTCAGCCTTAAAGAGCTTATATCCCAGGTGACGGGTGAATATGAAGATGAGCTTAATGCGAAAAATCTTTCGTTAATACTCACTATGCCGGACGATGACGTAAATGTAATGGCGGACAGCAAGATGTGTTACCGAGTGCTTGACAATCTTTTCGGCAACATTAAGAAATATGCGCTGGAAAACACAAGAGTTTATGTTGACCTTTCAAAAGAAAACGGCAAGGGTATTATTACCATTCGTAATATATCTAAAAATCAGCTTAATATTGCACCCGAAGAGCTTATGGCAAGGTTTGTCCGAGGCGACAGTTCGCGTTCAACCGAGGGAAGCGGGCTTGGGCTTTCAATTGCGGAAAACTTTTGCAGGCTTCAGGGCGGTGAGCTTTCGCTCGATATCACAGGCGACCTTTTCACGGCAAAGGTCAGTTATCTGCTTGCATAAATATATTATTTTGGGTTAAGACGATACATGATATAAAAAGGGGACTGTCGCAGTTGGCAGTCCTCTTTTTACCGGTTGTGATTTTTGTTGCGGTGTGTGCTTACGGATAAGCCTTTTCGTAAGTAGTAGGTTTATTTTTTTCTCTGATTTTTTGGTTTGAGCTTTTTTGTTGTAATTTGTGCAAATTATTGGCTTTGACTGCCGTCGGCGAACTTTTCTTTTGAAAGAAAAGTTCCAAAA
>CANQLQ010000203.1 GCA_947624755.1 uncultured Clostridia bacterium
AGATTTACATCAATCCAACCCGCGTAACTCCTGCGGGCGATGCCCGTGGGCGACCACATGGGGTCGCCCCTACGCGATTCATGAAAAATTTAATTTGCGCCAGTCCTGTGTATTTTGACAAAGTATTACGCAATATTGCAAGCAAAATAAGTGCTAAGCTCCAAGCGTGATTTAATCGGAGGTTTCTTAATATTCAGCTTCGCCCTCATAAATAAGTCTTGCATCTCCGACAAGAGTTATTCCCTCGTCGGTATAAGTTACAAACAGATCGCCGCCTTTTACTTTTACGGTAATTTCTTCACCCTTTTTGAAATAACCGTTGGCTACCGCCGCTGCTACTGCGGCACACGCGCCTGTTCCGCAAGCTATCGTTTCTCCGTTGCCGCGTTCAAAAACCCTCATTTTAAGTGTGTGGTGATTGACAATTTTAATAAATTCGGTATTTATCCTTTCAGGGAAAATTTCTGCATTTTCAAATTTAGGACCGAGTTCATTAAGATCAAGCGAGTCAATATCATTAAGGAAAACAGCGCAATGAGGATTGCCTACACTAAGACAGGTTATGTTATATTTACTGCCGGCTATAGTTACCGGATAATCAATAAGCTTTTCTTCTTTGATTGTGCAAGGAAGTGATTTTGCGGAAAAATCCGCCCTGCCCATCTCTACATTAACCGATGACACTCTTTCGTTTCTTATGAAAAGCTCAAGCTCTTTTATTCCGGCTCCCGTTTCAATTGTAAGCTTTTCTTTTTTGCAAATACCCTTATCATAAAGATACTTTGCAACACAACGGATAGCGTTGCCTGCAACCTGACCTTCACTTCCGTCACGGTTGAATATTCTCATTTTAGCGTCGGCTATTTGCGAATTTTCAATAAGAACAATGCCGTAACCGCCAATTCCATAGTGTCTGTCGCAAAAAGTTATACAAAGCGGTTCAGGTGATGTGATTTTTCCGTTTCGGTTATCAATGAAAATATAGTCGTTTCCGGTACCCTGCATTTTAGCAAAATGAAGAATATCCCGCTTTGAACGCATTTTGTTAATATTAATAAGCTCCGTATTTTGCTGATTATAGCTGCTCGCCATAATATCAAGCACAACATTTGTCGTATCAAGGGAAGTAAGGCTTACTATTCCAAGCTGTACGGCCCTTTTGTGAAGGGCTATATAGTCATCAAGCGTCTGGTCGAAAAGCGCACCGACATAAACTATCATATCAATTTTTCCGTTTTCGATCAAATCATAGCTGTTATCGGTTTTCTCAATTCCGGTAACTTCTTCAACTTCAATGCCAAGATCCCTGATTGCTTTAGCGGTATCTTTTGTTGCATAAATCTGTATCCCGAGATCGTCCATTTTTTTTGCTATTGCAACCACTTCGTCCATATCATGTTCGGAAACACTGACAAGAGCGCCGGGTTTACCGTTTTCTTTTTTGAGAGTAACTTTTATTCCCGAAGATGTCAGTCCCTTGAAAAGTGCTTCCCGCAAAGTTTTGCCAATGCCGAGAACCTCTCCGGTCGATTTCATTTCAGGTCCCATATAGCTGTTGACGTCCGAAAGCTTTTCATAAGAGAACACCGGTACTTTTACTGCATAATAAGGCGGCGCCTGATAAAGACCCGTTCCGTAACCGAGATCTTTAAGCGCAGATCCGGTCATAACTTTTGTTGCAAGGTCAACCATGGGAACATCGGTAACCTTACTGATATACGGAATGGTTCTCGAAGCTCTCGGATTGACTTCGATTACATAAAGCTCGTTGCCGTAAATAAGATACTGAATGTTGACAAGACCCTTTGTTCCAAGTGAAAGCGCAAGCTTTTCACTGCATTCGGTTACGATCTTTGTCATTTTGTCGGTAAGGCTGAACGGCGGATAAACGGCGATTGAGTCACCGCTGTGTACACCGGCACGCTCAATATGCTGCATAATACCGGGAATAAGAACATCTTTGCCGTCCGAAATAACATCGACTTCAATCTCGGTACCCGGCAAATATTTATCAACAAGAACAGGATTTTCAATCTTACTTGAAAGAATTTTATCCATGTATCTTTTTACTTCGGCATCATTGTGTACAATTTGCATATTCTGACCACCGATAACGTATGAGGGACGAAGAAGTACGGGATATGTAAGATCGTTTGCCGCATTCAATGCCTCTTCAAGAGTCATAACTCCATGACCTTTCGGACGGCGGATATTGAATTTTTCAAGAAGTGCATCGAAGCGTTCCCTGTCCTCCGCGGTATCGATCCCGTCCTGTGAGGTGCCGAGGATCTGTATACCGTTGTCGTCAAGGAATTTCGTAAGCTTAATTGCAGTCTGACCGCCGAAAGCCACAACAACACCTATCGGTTTCTCTGTTTCGATGATGTTCATAACATCTTCTTCGTTCAGCGGTTCAAAATAAAGTCTGTCAGCGGTATCATAGTCCGTTGAAACAGTTTCCGGGTTGTTGTTTACAATTACGACATCATAACCGAGCTTTTTAAGAGTCCATACACAATGAACCGATGAATAGTCAAATTCAATTCCCTGCCCTATTCTGATAGGACCTGAGCCGAGAACAAGAACAACATCTTTTCCGCTTCTTTCAAATCTTCTTGATTCGCAGACTTTGTCATAACCTGAATAGAAATACGGTGTTGTCGCATAAAATTCGGCGGCACAAGTATCAACCATTTTATAGGTTGCGCTTTCATGGAAGCCTTTATCAAATTTGCAGATTTTAGAAAGAGCCTTGTCGGTATAACCGAGAACCTTTGCCTTATGGTACTGTTCTTTGGTTATCTCTTTACCGCCTATTTCGGTTTCAAAATCCGCAAGCTTTTTAAGCTTTGCAATAAACCATTCGTCGATCTGCGTAATTTTATGAATTTCGTCTATGGTTACACCGCTTTTTAACGCTTCAAAAACCGTAAAAATTCTCCTGTCATCGGAATCGGCAAGCCTTTCAAGCAATGGCTTGTCTGAAACAGGCTTGGCATTAAGTGTATCAAGGGAAATTTCGGCGCCTCTGACAGCTTTCATTATTGCCGCTTCAAAGCTCGAAGCAATTGCCATAACCTCTCCCGTTGCCTTCATTTGTGTGCCGAGAATACGGCTTGAACCATAAAATTTATCAAACGGCCATTTAGGAAATTTGACAACAACATAATCAAGAGCAGGCTCAAAACAGGCGCAGGTTTTGCCCGTTATGTCGTTTGTAATTTCATCAAGCGTGTAACCGAGCGCAATTTTTGTGGTGATCTTTGCAATCGGATAACCCGTGGCTTTACTTGCAAGAGCTGATGAACGTGAAACACGGGGATTAACTTCGATAACAGCATATTTAAACGAATCGGGATCAAGCGCAAACTGACAGTTACAGCCGCCAACGATTTCAAGCGAGGAAATTATATCAAGCGAAGCCTTACGAAGCATCTGATATTCTTTGTCTGCCAAAGTAAGTGCAGGAGCTACAACAATGCTGTCGCCGGTGTGAACTCCGACGGGGTCAAGGTTTTCCATACTGCACACAGCTATGGTATTACCCGCACCGTCACGCATAACTTCAAACTCGATTTCTTTCCAGCCTTTGATGTATCTTTCAACGAGTATCTGGGTAATAGGAGAAGCGTCAAGTCCGGTTTTTGCAATAACACGAAGCTCTTCTTCGTTATATGCAACGCCGCCGCCACCGCCGCCAAGGGTGAAAGCGGGACGGACAATTATCGGATAGCCGATTTCACAAGCAATTTTAAGCGCCGTTTCAATATCATTGGCAATATCGGAAGGAACAATAGGCTGACCGATTTCGTTCATGGTATCTTTGAACATCTGTCTGTCCTCTGCCTTGTCTATCGCAAGAGCATTTGTACCGAGAAGCTTGACTCCCTTTTTTTCAAGGAAGCCTTCCTTTGAAAGCTGCATTGCAATAGTCAAACCTATCTGTCCGCCGAGAGAAGCAAGAAGGCTGTCGGGCTTTTCTTTTTCAATTATTCTTTTGATAGTTTCGCTTGTAAGCGGTTCAAGGTAAATTTCATCGGCAAGGGCTTTGTCGGTCATTATCGTTGCCGGATTTGAATTGACAAGAACAACATTTAAGCCTTCGGATTTAAGTATGCGGCAAGCCTGCGCTCCGGCATAGTCAAACTCAGCGGCCTGACCGATAACTATCGGT
>CANQLQ010000204.1 GCA_947624755.1 uncultured Clostridia bacterium
GGGCACCCTGAATTAATCAGTGCTTCCTTAGATAGCTGCCGTCCAAAAGATTTAATGATTGAAATTGAGAAAACTCTTTAATACCTAAATTCTTTATAATTTCGAGCAACCTTTTTTCAATGCTCATAAAATTACCTCCATATAAATTTTATTGTCAATTGTTATTATGCTCAGCATATATCTATGTCGGAATCGAAAACAACCGTTGTGATGCTGTTATGAGAAACTTTAATTGAGGTCTTAGCTCTGCCGCTGTATGTTTCTTCAAGCTTATGGTTTTCGTCTGTTGTGTAGACGGTCATATGCAGTGCGGGTACGCCGAGATTGATTTTCATAGCGTCATCTTCGTTTACAATTACAAGAACGGTTTTTTTGTCCGGTGTTTTAAATGCGGCAAAGTTTGTAAGATAATACTCTATGCCGTTTGCATCTTTAGCGGTAGGATTGGTGTTGGTTGTTGCCATAACCATTTTTGAACCGGCAGGAACAAACTTGCTGAAATGAGCCATTGCGTAATATCTTTCCGACATTTCGATTTGTGAAAAGTCATCGTTTGCATAGAACATTGCGTCTGAAATTTTTGCTCCGTCTTCACTAATACCCGTTGTATTGACAGCGACCCATGAAGACCAGCTGTTAACTCCGGTGTAGTATAAATCGTTTGCAATAACTCTTGCCATAATTACCGCGCCTTCAACATCATCGACAGCGTGTGAGCAGGGGAGTTCGCACCATTCGCTCATTTCTATTTTTTTGTCCGTGAAGCGGTTATCTTTAAGCCAATAGCCAAAAACACTTTTATCAAACGGCATTGTATCTCTCCAATAGCTGTGATATGCGAAAGAGCCAATGTTTTTATAGATATCCTTGTCATTTTTCAGCGAGGTGAAATACTGATTTGTAAGCTCACCGATCTCACCGCTTTCGGGAACCGAAAGCTTTACGTTAAGTCCGCGGTCATCAATGCCTTTTGAGAAAAGCTTAATAAGCTCATAAACCTGCTGCGGCTCATAGTGGCAGCCTTCCTGACCGACCCAGCCGCCTCCCCAATCCCATTGGGGTTCATTTATCGGTGCAATATATTTATCGGGAACGCCTTTTTCGATGAAATATTCGGTAATTGTAAGGAAGTAATCAACAAAATCCTGATAGTGTTCTTCTGCAAGGTTTGTTGTGCCTTCTCCATAGAAGCTTCCGGTCGCTTCGCCCGAAATCGTCATTGAATAATGAGGGCTGTTAGCGAACAGAACAACCGTGTCAATGCAGCCGTATTTAAGGGCTTCGTCAAGAAAAGCCTGAGCGTTTGCGTCACGGGTGAAGTCATATTCATATTTGCCGGTTTCTTCGTTGAAATAATAGAAGCTTTCGGTGCTTCTTGAAGAATTTGGGTCAACGCGGTTATGTTCGGGATTTACGCCGCCGCCGATATTGTATCTGTAAATATTCAGACCGAGACCCTCCTTGCTGTAAAGAGCTTTTGCGAGATATTCTCTTGTTTCGGGGTCGTCAATTTTCTGGCTCCACCAGCAAGCCGAAGTGCCCCAGCCGTCAATTTCCTGTTTTTCGATTACCTTGTTGACGTGTATACTCATGTTTGTTCCGAAAAGACCGGAAAGGAAGGTGAGAACCGTCATTACATACGCAAGAAACTTTGCCATGGTATTTCCTCCTAAAAAATAATATTGTATAATGAGTAAGAATATAATATCAAAAAAATAACAGTTAATCAAGCGGCATAATAATTTTTTCACAGATAAAAATATTTTTTAATAACATGGCCATAAATTTATAATTATTTTACGTACTTTACTTGACAAGCTTTTAAGTTTGTGATAATATAACAAAGCGAAAAAGCAAATGCGCCAGTAGCTCAGCCGGATAGAGTGTTTGGCTACGAACCAAAAGGTCAGGGGTTCGAGTCCCTTCTGGCGCGCCAAGCTGTAAATTCCTGTTTTGCAGGTTTTTATGGCTTTTTTTATTGCAAATAAAAGGGCGGGAAGCAACCGGATGTCTGTGGCGGCACTCGGCACTGTTGTTTATAGAATTGTCCGAAGTTGTGTTATAAAATCAAAACATTATAAAGAGATTCCTTAAACCTTTGTTTTTGACCGTTGACATAAAAAGTCGGGCAATATATACTATAATTAATGAAAGTACTGATTAATTCAGGGTAGCTTGTATTAATCAGTGATTCCTTAATGAAAGTTCTGATTAATTCGTCATGTGAACCGCCAATTATTAATCAGTACGATATTTCCTACAAAACAGCAGAAAGGATAAGATACGGTTTTCTGTATCTCAGGGTAAGAAAATGAAAGGCATAATTCTTGCCGGAGGTTCCGGTACAAGACTTTATCCGCTTACGAAAGTTACATCAAAACAGCTTTTGCCGATTTATGACAAACCTATGATTTATTACCCGATGTCTGTTCTAATGAATGCGGGCATACGCGATATTCTTATTATTTCCACACCGCAGGATACACCGCGTTTTGAATATTTGCTCGGTGACGGACACCAGTTCGGTGTAAAGCTGAGCTATGTAGTTCAGCCTTCGCCCGACGGACTTGCACAGGCGTTCATTATCGGCGAGGACTTTATCGGTGACGATACGGCCGCAATGGTACTCGGCGACAATATCTTCTTTGGTCACGGCCTCAAAAAAAGACTTAAAACTGCGGTTCAAAATGCTGAAAACGGCAAAGGCGCAACAATTTTCGGTTATTACGTCGATGACCCCGAGCGTTTCGGCATTGTTGAATTTGATGAAAACGGACATGCGGTTTCAATTGAAGAAAAGCCTATTAAACCAAAGAGCAACTACTGCGTGACCGGACTTTATTTTTATGATAACCGCGTGGTTGAATACGCAAAAAATCTTAAGCCCTCAGCCCGCGGAGAGCTTGAAATAACCGACCTTAACCGTATCTACCTTGAAAACGGTGAACTTAATGTTGAGCTTCTCGGTCAGGGCTTTACATGGCTTGACACAGGTACGCACGAAAGCCTTGTTGAAGCAACAAACTTTGTCAGAACCGTTGAAATGCATCAGCACCGAAAAATCGGCTGTCTCGAAGAAATTGCATATCTTAACGGCTGGATAACCAAAGAAGAAGTGCTTGAAGCTTATGAAGTTCTCAAAAAGAACCAATATGGCCGGTATCTTATGGACGTGCTGAGCGGAAAATATATGGAACAGCTTTATTAAGGAACCTCCGAGTAAATCGCGCTTAGGGCTTCATACCGATCCTCACCGCTCGGCTTATGCTTATAAAATATCTTCAGGGAGACAGGAACATTATGAATATTATCGTTACCGGAGGCGCCGGCTTTATCGGAAGTAATTTTATCTTTCATATGCTAAAAAAATATCCCGATTACCGCATAATCTGTCTTGACAAGCTGACTTATGCAGGCAACCTTTCAACGCTTGAGTCTGTTATGGATAAGCCCAATTTCAGATTTGTGAAGGCCGATATCTGTGACAGAGAAGCGGTGTACAAGCTTTTTGAAGAAGAAAAGCCGGATATCATAGTCAACTTTGCGGCTGAAAGCCACGTTGACCGTTCAATTGAAGACCCCGGAATTTTTCTTCAGACCAATATTATCGGTACGGCAACGCTTATGGACGCTTGCCGTAAATACGGAATAAAACGCTATCATCAGGTTTCAACCGATGAAGTTTACGGCGATCTTCCGCTTGACAGACCCGACTTGTTCTTTACCGAAGAAACGCCGATTCATACAAGCAGTCCCTATTCATCATCAAAAGCGGCTGCGGATTTGCTTGTGCTTGCCTATAACAGAACATATGGTTTGCCTGTTACGATTAGCCGATGTTCAAATAATTACGGACCTTATCATTTCCCCGAAAAGCTTATTCCGCTTATGATTGCCAATGCTCTTAACGATAAGCCTCTGCCCGTTTACGGCGAAGGACTGAATGTTCGTGACTGGCTTTATGTTGAGGATCACTGCAAAGCTATTGACCTTATTATTCATAAGGGTACGGTAGGCGAAGTCTACAATATCGGCGGTCACAATGAGATGAGAAATATTGATATTGTAAAGCTCATATGCAAAGAACTCGGCAAACCCGAAAGCCTTATCACCTATGTTGCCGACCGAAAGGGTCACGATATGCGTTATGCAATTGACCC
>CANQLQ010000205.1 GCA_947624755.1 uncultured Clostridia bacterium
TTTTGACTGCGTTATGCCCGCGAGGAATGCAAGACATGGTCATTTATTTACCGAGAAAGGTATAATAAACATAAATAATGCCAAATATGAGCATGATAAAACCCCAATTGACAGCGAGTGCGATTGTCCTACTTGCAAAAATTTCACTAAGGCATATATTCGTCATTTGTTCAAGGCCAAAGAAATGCTTGCAATGCGGCTTTGCGTAATTCATAATCTTTATTTTTATAACACTCTCATGGAAAAAATAAGAGAATCGCTTGAAAATGATACTTTTGACGAATTTAAAGAAAAATATGTTGATTTGCTTGATACAAGAATCTGAACTTATTTTAAATTTTTCAACTTATTTTTTGAAATTCATCAAAAAGCTTGCAATTAAACCGATTAATCTGTATAATAAATACATTGTATAAATGTATATTCAGGAGGAAAATTAAATGAATTTTATTCTTGCCACAGCTTCTGGCACATCTGCAACCGGCGGTTCAATGTCAATGATACTTATGATAGTTGCAATGTTTGCAATTATGTATTTTATAATGATAAGACCCCAGAAGAAAAGACAAAAAGAAGAAGAAGCAATGCGTAATGCTGTCGATGTAGGTGACGAAATTACTACAATCGGCGGAATCTGCGGTCGTGTTGTAACGGTTAAAGAAAACCATCTTATCATTGAAACCGGTGCTGACAGAAACAAGATGCAGATTACAAAATGGGCTGTTCAGGCTAACAATACGGCAAATGAAAGACTTGCTGCCGAAAGACAGGCTGCTAAAGAAGCTCAGGAAAAAGCTTTGGCTGAAAAGAAAGCTGCAAAATCAAAGAAGAAATCAAAAGAAGACTAAAAATTAAAGAATAATAACTCAGACCTTCTCATATTCATTATTAAGTGAATGTGAGGGGGTTTTTGTTTTGCCTAAAACATCTGTAAAAACAAAATCTAAAAATACAAAAAAAACAAACGAAACAACACGTCTTTTTATAAAAACTCAAATTTTAATGGCAATAGCAGATCTTGTTTTCCTGCTCGTAGGCTCATTTATTGTGTATTCGTTTGAATTGGATAAAAAAATTTACTTTTATATTTCAATTTTTCTTTTTTGTCTGTCTTCATTTATCTCAAGTTATTATTGCGGTTTTAAGCTTCATAAAAAAGGGCTTGTAACGGGGCTGATTTTTTGTCTGCCTTTAAATTTAGCCGTTGTTTTAATTTCTTTTTTAATGAATAAATTCAGCTATGATTTTACTTTTATAATCACCTTGCTTTTATTATTGATATCGTCCATGCTCGGAGGAATTTTATCGGTAAATACAAGACTTAAAGCAAATAATCATCGAAAGGGCTGAAAAAAGTGAAAATTGAAGCAGTTGTAACAAAACCGAATTTTTTTAAAAAAAATTATAAGAGCCTGACAAAAGCTCTTATAATATCTTTTTTTACAATTTTTACAGCAATAATTTTATCAACAATACTTTTCAATTTTAAAAGCGATTTAATATCTGACAAGCTTATGGAACTGTTCGTAAATTTCAAAACCGACTTTTCAAGCAAAACATTTATTGAAATATTTTGCGGCTTTGTTTTAACCTCGGTTCCTTTTTATGTTTTTGTTATAATTTTCGGTACAAGTTCAATAGGACTTTTACCTATAGTTTTGACTGTTTTTATTCACACCTTTGGAATAGGGTGTCTTGCTTCTTATATTTTTTCTACATATTCATTAATGGGATTTGAATATTTTCTTCTTGTACTTTTTCCGGGAAAAGTTATTACGATTTTTTCAATTTTGCTTTTGAGTGAAACAGCTTTAAATTCCTCGCAGCAAATAAAAGAAGCGACAAAAATGGTTAGCGGGGAAGCGTTCAGCCAAAAAATTTACGGTATGCGATGCTTTGTTATAGGTATACTTTTTTTGTTTGCGGCTTTGGTAGATACAATTACGATAAAGCTTTTTTCACCTTTATTTCAAATAAGTTAAAGCATTTGTAAAATGAAAATATCAGCGTCAATACTTTGTGTATTACCGAGTATTTGGCAAAGTATTATGGAAAGATTTGCAAGCAATAGGTTCCTTAATCATCTTCATTATCTAAAGTTTCATTGCTCAATGGATTTCTTCGTGCGGCCTCACGAAGCTGTTTGTTTTCAACATGAGTATAAATCTCTGTTGTTGCGAGATTTTCGTGTCCAAGCATATCTTTAAGCACAAGCACATCAACATCACCGTATTGATACATTAAAGTGGCAGCAGTATGACGCAGCTTATGTACTGAATAATGGTCGCCGTCAAGCCCGATTTTTGCAAGATAATTATAAACCATAAGCTGTACGGCTTGTCTGCCTATACGTTTATTAAGTCTGCTGATAAAAAGAGCATTCCTGTCATCGCCTTTAAGCTTATTGTTTGGACGTACGGAAAGGTAAGCTTTGATTGAATCAATACAAGCCTTATTAAGGTAGAGCATCCTTTGTTTGTTTCCTTTTCCTATAACTCGCAAGGTACCGTTTTGCAAATCAAAATCGGAAAGGTTAAGACCTACAAGCTCGGCAAGTCTTAGTCCGCAATTAAGAAATAAAGTCAAAATGCAGAAATCTCTTTCTTTATTTTCACCTTCAACGCTTGAAAGAAGAGCCTTGCTTTGTTCAAGCGTTAAATATTTCGGAAGTCTTTTTTTATTCGGTGCAACTTGAAGCTGAGATACCGGATTTGAGGATATATACTTCATACGGTCAGAAATATACTTAAAAAAACCTCTTATGGCCGAGGCCTTTCTTGCGCGAGTGACCGAACTGTTGTTTCTTGTACTGTTACAGAATGCAAGGAAAGAATGAACATCTGTTAAAGTTATGGATTCGAGAAATTTATCATCAATAGCCGATAAATCCGGAATCTTACTTTCTTCATCAATATTAAGCTTAAAATTTTTTTCGTCACAAATAAACTCAAAAAATAAACGAAGATCACGAACATATCCTTCAATCGTAAGAGCCGAACTGTCTTTAATTGTACTCATATACGCAATATATTCGTTTAGTCTTTGGGGCAGAAGCGCTTTATTGTAACTTGGCATAATTAAATTTCAGCTCCTTATTTTAAAAATTTTACATATATAAAGAAAAAGACAAGCCGTAATTTTATATCGTCAACTATACAAAATAAATATTTTGTATAGTTGAGGTGAGGGGTAAAAATAAAAAATCAGCTTTCTTCAATAAGCGGTACAAAACCGCCTATATCAATTAAAGGATAATCTTTAAGATATTCAAATCGGCAATTATGCTTACTTAAAAATGTTTTTATAATATCATAATCTGAATGACCGGTTATATCACCGAAAAATATTAAGTGATTATTGTCAATCAATCCGCCGCAGCCCCCGATAAAACCATAATCAAATCCGGACAAATTAACCGAGCCTTTGCTTATTTTAATACAATCATAACCGCATATAATCCCTTTTTTATAAATGGATTCATCGTCAGTTATAAATGCATTTTCGTTTACAATCAATGTGGAGCACTTTGTATAGCCTTGGTTTACGTCAACGAGTTTGATATTGTGATTATCGGCAAAGTCGAGAATTTTCCGTTCAATGGAATTTTTTTTGCCTAATAATCGGTTACCGAGTATCACGCAATTAAATGAGCAGTCTTCGGGATATTTTCTAATCTTAGCGTTTTCTGTTCCGCAAATCGTTACATTCATACCAAGTTCATTTAGTTTATCATAAAGTGCTGTTTGAGTGTAATCAATCAATATTTTATTCTGTCCCGGATGAAACACACTCAAATCGGTATGATTAGCAATGCGAAAATCGACTGTATCATTTGGAACAGTTTCAATTATTTCAATTCCAAAAGATTTTATATAGTTCAAAATTGCTTTATCTGTTGAGCCACAAATAATTAATTTAACTTTATTCTGTGGAAGATTCGGGTTTGTTAAAAATTTGTTCATAAAATAAGCGCCTCAAAAGCTTGTCTTATCGTTCGCACACCGATAATTTCAATTCTGTCACCGAGTGATTTCGAAATTGTGCGAAGATTATGTTTCGGGACAATACACTTTGAAAAACCGAGTCTTGCAGCTTCTTTTATGCGTTGGTCGCAATGAGAAATTGCTCTTATCTCCCCC
>CANQLQ010000206.1 GCA_947624755.1 uncultured Clostridia bacterium
GCTTGATATGGGCGGTGACGACTATATTGAAAAACCGTACAGACCGCATGAGCTTGTGTCGAGAATAAAATCTGTGCTTCGCCGCTGCGGTAAAACGCAATCTGTTATAAAAGCGGGAAATATAACTCTTGACACAGTAAAAGGTATCGTCACAAAAGACGGAAACGATGTTTTTCTTTCCGCTCTTGAATACAGACTTCTTTTGTTCTTTTTCAACAATCCGAAAACCGTGTTGACACGTTCAAGAATACTTTCGGAAATATGGGATATGGGCGGTGAATTTGTCAGCGATAACACGCTTACGGTTTATATAAAAAGACTTCGTGAAAAGGTTGAAGACGATCCGCAAAACCCGAAAATCATTCGGACGATCCGCGGTATAGGATATAAATTCGGAGAATAATTACATAGCTTAATATTATAGAAGAAAAAGGCAGGGAAGCGGTATGAATTTTCTAAGGAACCCCGAAATAAAAAACAGCGGTATACTTTTTTCTGTTTTATCGGCGGTGTTATCCGCTTTGGGGCTTTTCATAAGTCTAAGGTGCGCAGTGTATGTGCTTTTCTGCTGCGCCGTTCTTTTTGTGTTTTTTGCCATTATAACGAAAAAACGCTATAAAATAATTTCAGACCTTACGGAAGAAATAGTCAATGTTCTTAACAACGGAAATATTATGCTTATTAATAATTTCAATGAGGGCGAGCTTTCGATTCTTGCAAATGAGGTCAAAAGGCTTTTTGAAAGACTTCGTGAGCAAAACGAAAATCTTAAAAAAGAAAAGCTTGTCCTTTCCGATTCCCTTGCCGATATATCGCATCAGATTCGCACGCCGCTGACAAGCATAAATATTGTTCTTTCACTTTTGGGTGAGGGTGAAGTAAGCGATGAAAGAAGATTTGAACTTGTATCGGAGCTTATGACACTGCTTGGCGCAACGGACAAGCTTGTAACAATGCTTTTGAAAATTGCAAAAATAGATGCTTCGGCGATAGAGTTTCAAAAAAAAGAAGTTCGTGTTCGGGACTGTGTAAAAAATGCGGTAAGTGTTCTTGAAATTGCCCTTGAAATCAAAAATCAAACGCTTGAGTTGAATATAGGCGATGAAAGCTTTATCGGCGACATTGACTGGACGAGCGAAGCTGTCGGAAATATACTCAAAAACTGTATGGAACACACGCCAAAAAACGGCAAAATAACCGTTGAGGCGCAGGAAACGCCGATGTATACAGAAATTAAAATTTCAGACACAGGAGAAGGCATAGGACAAGAAGATTTACCGCACCTTTTTGAAAGATTTTATAAAGGCAGCAATTCTACAGAAAACAGCTTTGGCATTGGTCTTAACCTTGCATACCTGATTGTAAGCAGTCAAAACGGTGTACTCAAAGCGTACAACGAAAACGGCGGAGCGTGCTTTGAGATTAAGTTTTACAAATCAATTGTGTGACGAAACTGTCATTTTAGAGTCATCGTAATGTCACTTTGAAGCTTTATAATAAGGTCAAAAGTTAAGGAGGATTCTTTATTATGGATATTTTAAGAATTGAGCATCTATGCAAAACCTACGGCAGCGGCGAAAATGAAGTCAAAGCTCTTGACGATGTAAGCTTTACAGTACCTAAAGGACAATTTCTTTCAATCATCGGTTCGTCAGGTTCGGGAAAATCAACGCTTCTTCATATTATAGGCGGTATTGATAAACCGACAAGCGGCAAGGTGTTTATGAATGACCAGGACGTCTATGCCAATGACGAAGAACAGCTTGCAATTTTCAGAAGAAGGCAAGTCGGTCTTATTTATCAGTTCTATAATCTTATTCCCGTCCTCAATGTTAAAGAGAATATAACTCTTCCCGTATTGATGGACGGCAGAAAGATCAATGAAAAAAGGCTTAATGAGCTTCTCGATACTCTTTCTCTTAAAGGCAGAGAGAACCATTTGCCAAATGAGCTTTCGGGCGGTCAGCAGCAAAGGGTTTCTATTGGCAGAGCCTTAATCAATGAACCTGCCGTTGTTCTTGCCGATGAGCCGACGGGTAACCTTGATTCAAAAAACAGCCACGAAATTATTGACCTTTTGAAACAGTCAAGCAGACAATTCGGTCAGACGCTTATTGTAATTACTCACGACGAAGAGATCGCTATGCAGGCAGACCGCATAATTACCTTAAATGACGGCAAAATTGCAGGCGATAATCTTCTAAGGAAGTGAGGCGGGCGCAATGAATGTTTTTACAAAATATACAATCGAAAGTCTTAAAAAGAACCGCACAAGAACAATTGTAACAATAATCGGAATTATTCTTTCCGTTGCAATGTTTACCGCTGTTACAGAGTCCATAGTCAGCGGACAGCAGTATCTTGTAAATACGGCTATAGCAACCATAGGTTCGTTCCACGGTTCATACAGTTATCTAACCGGTGAACAGCTTGAAGAACTTTCGCAAGATAAAACTTATGAAGAAATTGAAACTCTTCAAAACATCGGTTATGCCGAAATTGGAAGCAAAAATGAATACAAGCCCTATCTTTTTATCGGCGGTATGAGTGAAAAGTTTACCGATATGGTAGCGGTAAATCTCATTGAGGGCAGAATGCCCGAAAAACAAGGTGAAATCGTTCTTCCACGTCATCTATATACCAACGGACGAGTTGAATACAAGATTGGCGACGTTTTGACGCTAAACGTCGGAGAACGTCAGTACTCAGAAGGTATTACATGGAGCGAATACGGATTAGCTACAGATGAAAAACTTGTCAATACAAAAACAAGAACCTACACCGTTGTCGGTATTTGTGAAAGACCCGACAATAAAATTGAAAGGTATGAAAAGTGCGGTTATACCGCGTATACACTTGAAGAAAACGACAAAAGCTTGGGCTATACCGTATTTTTTACGGTGAAAAATATTCCTAAATGGTACGATGATTACGCTTATTTTGCCCAAAAACTTGGAACTGATGTCACTGTAAACACTGATGTCATCGCGTTTAAAGGTATAGATGTAGGCTATTCGATTATGCCCGTAATTTTGAGTCTCGGTGCAATTCTTATTTTAATTATAATGGCCGGCTCCGTTTCGCTTATATATAATTCTTTTTCAATTTCTGTCAGCGAAAGAACAAAGCAATTCGGACTCCTTCGCTCCATAGGCGCAACGAAAAAGCAGATGATAAGAACCGTTTTGACCGAAGCGCTTTTACTTTGTGCTGTCGCCGTTCCGATCGGACTTTTCTCGGGCTGTCTCGGTATTGGCATAACTTTTAAACTGCTTTCGGGCCAATTTGCAACAATGCTTAACTCTGCGATACAGACTAATGCGGTCACGATGAAGCTTGTACCAAATGTGTATGCTCTTTTGGCAGCCGCTTTAATAAGTATTGTTACCGCTCTCTTTTCGGCATATATACCGGCAAAAAGAGCAACAAAGATGTCTGCGATTGAGGCAATAAGAATGTCAAACGACATTAAGATCAAAGGCAGACAGCTTAAAACGGGCAAAATAGGCTCAAAGCTTTTCGGTTTTTCCGGTATGCTTGCCCGAAAGAATTTCAAGCGAAACAAAAAGAAATACCGTATAACGGTAATTTCCCTTGCTATGAGTCTTATTTTGTTTATTTCCGCTTCGTCGCTTTGCTTCTATTTCCAAAAAACATTTGATATGGATATGGAAACAATTGAATACGAATTATCCGTTATGACAAATCCTAATGTGCTTTCAAATAAAGAGGCAAAAGATGCGATTGAGGAAATAAGCAAAACCGAAGGCATTGACGATTATGCCATACTTTCCGGTATTAATACATCATATATTACGGAAACGAAAAACATATCCGAAAAAATGAAAGATTTTGTATATTGTGCCGGTGATTATGCGCAGTTTTCTTTTTCAAGATATTTTGTCAACGATGAGTCATTCAATAGGCTTTGCAAAGAAAACGGTATCGACGCAAAGGACTATTATAACAAAGATGAACCTATTGCACTTTTTTATGATAATATGAACTACACTGAATATGACGAGCAAAGTAAAAAGGAGACTCATGTCCAAGGCGAGATATTAAATACAGATAAATTTCCTGCAACGCTTGACGTTATGGAG
>CANQLQ010000207.1 GCA_947624755.1 uncultured Clostridia bacterium
GAACAAGTCAGAGCAGGGCGACCGGAATAGTTTTCAGCTTTATGGCTATTTTGCAGGCAACTGCTTTTATGTGCGGTCAGGGCGCGGGAAGCATAATGTCACGAAAGCTTGGGGAAAAAGACCTTAAAGAAGCAACCAAAGATACTTCGACCGGATTTTTCCTGTCTTTTGGTTTTGGTTTCTTTATGAGCATCGTTACTTTTATTTTTATGGATCGTTTGCTCGTACTGCTTGGAAGTACGGAAACGATTGCGCCATATGCAAGAATCTATATTTCATATATAGCAATAGCCGCCCCGTTTTTCACTTCGAGCCTTACTATGAACAATATACTTCGTTATGAAGGCAAGGCAAAGCTTGGAACGGTCGGAATGATGGCAGGCGCAGTATTAAATATCGGACTTGACGCTTTGCTTATGCTTGGGTTTGGCATGGGAATTGAGGGCGCCGGAATCGCAACGGCCTTTTCCCAGTTTATTTCCTTTTGTATTCTTCTTTATATGTTTATTTCGGGAAAGACGCAGACTAAAATTTCACTTAAATATTTTGCAAAGGATTTTAAAAGCATATGGAATATTATGGCGACCGGATTTCCAAGTCTTCTTCGTCAGGGACTTACAAGCATTGCGACTATACTGCTTAACCGGTATGCGGGATATTATGGAGATGCTGCGGTTTCTGCTCTTAGCTGTGTGTCAAGAATCAGCTTTTTTTCTATGGCGGTTGCAATCGGTATCGGTCAGGGCTTTCAGCCAATCAGCAGCTTCAATCTCGGTGCGGGAAAGAAAGACCGCGTGAAAAAGGCATTTTGGACGGCGTTGTGGGGGGAAGAAATTACCCTTCTTGTTATTGCCGTACCGATGTTTATTTTTGCGCCTTTTCTTATTCAAAGTATGCGCGATGACCCTAAGGTTATTGAGATCGGCACAAGAGCGCTTCGGCTTATGTGCGCAACCCAGCTTTTTTTACCTTTGTCGATGATGACCGAAATGGGTTTTCAGAGCATGGGAGCCAAATTTCTTGCAAGCTTCGGTTCAAGTCTTAGAAGCGGTGTTCTTCTTATTCCCTCTTTGATAATACTTCAAAATATGCGCGGTCTGTATGGTGTTGAAGAAGCGCAGCCGATTTCTATAGTGCTTACATTTATTGCGGGGATCTTCCTTTGCAAAATTTATCTTAACAAGCTGAAAGACAAAGACGAAAGTGCGCCCGAAACATAAAAAATTCAAGAGGAAGAGGTTAAAAAATGGATATTCAAATTTTACTTGAAATGCTTCATATTGCGGAGCGTTTAAAGGATACGACCCGTCACTGTCTGACATCAAAGGGAAGACGCGAGAGTGTAGCCGAACATAGCTGGCGGCTTGCACTGATGGCATATTGGATGAAAGATGAGTTCCCTGAAGCGGACATAAATAAAGTAATATTGATGTGTCTTATCCATGACCTTGGAGAGGCATTTACCGGTGATATCCCGGTTTTTGACAAAACCGAAAAAGATGAAGCTAATGAAGAAAAGCTTCTTTACGGCTGGCTTGAAACTCTTCCTTTGCCGGTTAAGAATGAAATGCGTGCATTGTTTGATGAAATGACCGGGCTTAAAACCGACGAGGCAAAAATATTCAAAGCTCTTGACGGACTTGAAGCTCTTATTCAGCACAACGAATCGGATATATCGACATGGGAAAGTTTTGAGTATGACCTTCAGCTTACTTATTCAAACGACAGGGTTCGGTTTTCTTCATATCTTCAAAATTTCAGAGAAGCCGTAAGACAGAACAGTATTAATAAAATCAATGCGGCGAAAAAAGCCGATTAATATACTTGTCTTGTTTTTTTCTCTTTTTATTACATTACACTTGCAAAATATATAAGCAAAAAGAAACAGTTTAGTGAAGCTTCGCTGATTCTATGGAACTATATGGACTTCGTTATTGCAGAATGTGTGGTCTTTCTAAGGTTGCCGAACAATGCTTGCTTACTTCCGCTGTTCAAAATATGAAAAAAATAGCGATGTGCTGTGGATGACAGCTCACCGCTATTTTGCTTTTTTAAATAATAATTTAATAAAAGGGGTTTGTCGGCAGTCTGAAACAGCCGCACGAGAGGAACTGCTCGAGATAGTAATGCGGAGCTAAACTTTGAAGCCTTTTCAAGGGGTCAAGCCGGTAATAGCCCCTTAAAGTGGCAGAGCGTGGAAATATATCCGCGATCTATATATCAATCTTTCAAAAAACAGTATTGTAAAAACGCTTTCCAACTATATCCTTGAACTTGGGGAGAGGTTACCTTGTATTAATGGTGAATAAGTTTTTTAAAAATTTGCAAACAAGATGCTATTAAGCCCCAAGCGTGATTTAATCAGAGGTTCCTTAAATAAATATTAGAAAATAAATTTTTTATTAACAGGAAAATTATAACAGTATAAGTCTTGATTTTATTTTGATTATAATGTATTATAAAAATAGAATTTATGTCTGCTGTAGAATTAAGGAAGCGCTGATTAAATCGAACGTGCAGATTGCGCCGCCGAATTTTTTGTCAGATTGTCAAAAGCGACGCAGGAATACTGACGTATTTCAAGGAGCTTTTGGCAAAAATGACGGAAAATATCGGTGCAAGATGCGCGTTCAGCCGGCAGGCGTGATTTAATCAGAGGTTCCTTAAGCTTTTACATTTGTATTTAATAGCAAAGGACTGATAAAATATGATTGCAATTTATTTATCGCTCGTTGATGAATTATCGGATAAGGAGAAAATCAAAAGAATATATAATGAGTATTATGGATTGATGATGTATATAGCTTTCGACTATACTCAAAATGATGCGGAAGATATTGTTCACGATGCAATGGTAAGGATAATAAAGAATATTGACAAGGTTGATATGTCGGACAAGAGAAAAACAAAAGCGTTTTGTATAACCGTTGTACGCAACAGAGCAATAGATTGCCTTAGAAAAGAGAGAAAAGGCGCTGTAAGTTATGACAATGAAATCCGGACAGAGAATAAAAACGGATTTTCTTTTGACATTTCACAAATCAATGAAACATATCAAATTCTTTATGATGCTCTTGAATCGTTAAATGATACATACAAGACAGTATGCACACTGAAATATGTGAACGGACTCACAGAACGTGAAATTGCCGAAGTTCTTGACCTGTCTCCCAAAGTAGTCAGCTTGCGGATATTCAGAGGTAAACAAATTTTGAGGGAAGCTCTCAGAAAGGAAGATTTTTATGCAAAGTAATTCTAATGAAGATGTCTTTGACGCTGTTTTAAAAAGGGCATTTTGTGATTATACCGATGAACAGCTGGCTTCTTATCCCGACTGCGAAACGCTTGCAAAAAAGTATCCGCTTCCAAAGAAAGAAAAGAGAGCTTTTGACCGTGCAGCAAAAGAAGTAAAATATGGAAAAACACTTGTCAGAGTATATCTTTCAAGAGCCGCCCTTATCTTCCTTTGTATCATTACACTTGGGACAGGACTTTTAATAATAAATCCCACAGGGCATGAGAATGTGCGGCGGTAACTAATGTTATCATGGGGCAGTAGGCGGTAAAATTTCAGTATCAATATCTGGAAATATTTCAAAAGAAGAGCTATAAAAACAGCAAAAAATATTAAATGCAAAATTTTTTTGAAAAATTTGCAAAATAATGTAGTAAAATGTCCTTCTCAAACGTTTATTTATTAAAATAAGAAAACGAAAGGAGGTTGCTGTACATGTATAAAAAACTTTTTAGCTTTACAGGTTTTTATGATTCCGGCTAATATCGAAACATAAATGACTGAAAGCAATGTTCAATATTTTAATCGGAACTCCCTAAAATGTGTCTAAGTTGCAGAAAAAACGACCGGTTTTGCATATTCTATTGACGAATTAAAAAAAGCAATATTTTGGAGCTGTAAAGTAACGTTGCTTTTAAATAAAAAAGAAAGGGGGGATAAGCAAGAAAATATCAGAAAAGGTTATAAACAGGGTTTGCAGTGCAATTTTGAAACCGGCTCTCGATTGTGTTGAATATGCGGTTCAGCTTTTGCTGTACCCACTCACCTCCACGTACTTTGTAGTGAACCTGTTCCTTCA
>CANQLQ010000208.1 GCA_947624755.1 uncultured Clostridia bacterium
AGTAGGGTAGCTTGTATTAATCAGTGATTCCCTAAGGTTATTTAAAGAGGAGGAAATTAAAATGGATATTGATATGGATATAAAAGTGCCGCGTTTTGACTGGCTTATCGGCGGTTCAAGGATAGGCGGTTTATATAACCGATATTTCGGCTCGTGCGGAACAGATCCCTCAAAGGGCTGTTTTAACCGAAAAATTTTCAATTACAGTGTTTGGATAGAAAAAGTTGATGAAGAAGAAATTATCAAAGCGGCGGCATATTACGGAATGAACAGTTTTGACAATACTCCAAAAGAGGAAATTGAAACTAAGGTTTTTGAATTTGAAGAAGAAAGTCTACCCCTTATAAAACAATGGCTTGAGGAAAAGCGAGACAAGTATCTTTCATAGGACTATGAAACGTAAAATTAACCCCGCGAAAAAAGTTTTTCACAGGCTAAGATAAAAATCAGACAAACAAATAAGGGACTGCCAGCTGCGACAGTCCCTTTTCACTTTGTCTTAAAATAACATATTAGGGAAGCGCTGATTAATTCATGGTGGCTTGTATTAATCAGTGATTCCTTATATCCTATACTTAACATAAAATGCATCAGTTTTCGGACCTTCATATTTTTTTCCGTCAATCATTTTGTAACAGGCCGCTTTATAGAAAGCTCCTTTTTCTTTTTTCGCTGCTTTGTATGAGCAGTCAAAAGAAGAAATTGAATTTGTTTCGCAAACCGGTGCGTAAACTCCGTTTTCTTCGTTTGACTTATAAAGAATATATCCGTCCGCTCCTGATGTAAGACGCAGCGATACAATGACTTTTTTCCCAAGCTTACGCTTAATTCGCATAACTTCTGTTCGGTCAAGATTAAAACATGGAAGTTCATTACTCTGCTTGCTGTATTGCAGATTCTCGTCATTTTCAATAACGCCCTGAATACTGTAATAATAAAGAGGCCCTTTTACCGATTTTTTGTCGGTATAGCTGAAGCAGTCGCCGGGAAGACGGTCGATTACAACGCCTTTTTTCATAAAGTCGTGACGTCTGAAAACAAGAAAATAATCAACTGCCGCCTCACTGCTCCAAGAAAAAGTAATGCCGTCTTTAAGATCGCTTGAAATATTTTTGAGCTTTGGCGCTTCAATTGAAGAAATATTTACGCTTGTCGGCTCACAACCCATTTTTATTTTTTCTCCGTCAGTTACAGACCTCAGTGCAACAATTTTGTACCAGTACATTCCTTCATCTTCAATAGAAGTGTCAACATACGTAGTATCCGTTCCCGAAAGAACAGCTATTTTTTTAAAGTCTTTTTCCGCGTTTCTGCTTCTTTTGACAACATATGTGTCGGCGCCTTTAGCCTTTTCCCAATTTATTGAAACGCCTCCGTCCCCAAGGACTTCAATCATAATTATATCGGGTCTGTTTTTTATTTTGCTTTTCTTATCCGATTTCATATGCTTTCTCCAAATTTAATTATATTTGAGCAATGCGGCGCTTTCTTTATCGACAAAAACCGTTACATCTTTGTGAGTTTGAAGTATAGAAGCCGGACACTTAGGCGTAACTTCACCCTTTACCATGGAATATACGGCTTTTGCCTTTGATTCGCCGGTTGCAATCAAAACAATTTTTTTTGCCCTCATAATATCACCGACACCCATTGTCAAAGCGTACTCAGGCATATTGCCGTTTTCAAAATACTTGCTGTTTGCGTCTATTGTGCTTTGAGTAAGTTTTACTTTGAACGGACCATCGGTAAACTCATCCGAAGGTTCATTGAAGCCAATATGTCCGTTTGTGCCGACTCCGAGAAGCTGGATATCAATTCCGCCGCAGCTTTCAATTTCACTTTGATATTTTTTACATTCGTCTTCAACATAATCGGTAGAAGCGCTCAAAAAATGAACTTTTTCAAAATCAATATCAGTTTTGCCGAAAAGATTGTCTTTCATAAAATAAAAGTAACTGTTTTTGTCTTCTCTTGAAAGTCCGCAATATTCGTCAAGATTGAAAGTTGTTATATCTTTGAAACTTATTTCGCCGCTTTGATATTTTTCAATAAGTCTTTTATATGTTTCAACCGGTGAAGCCCCCGTTGCGAAACCGAGTACGCTGTCCGGTTTTTTCTTTATCTGGTTTGCAATAATTTCAGCAACTGCAACCGAAATGTCATATGTACTGTCTAATAAAATTACTTCCATTTTTGTTATACACGAAAAAATCGCGACTCTCCTTCAATAAATATTACAGATGCTCTGATTATGTTATATCATAACATATATTACAACTTTTTACAATTATTTTTTATTATTATTTGTTCTTTGTATTTTTCAGCTTTTAGTGATATAATAATGTCGGCCGAAAAATTAAGGAATCACTGATTAATACAAGCTACCCTACTTGACGGTAAATTGTTCCGTCAGTTTGCCCAAAAATTCTCGTTAATACACAAAGTATTGACTTAGATTTTTTGAACATAAAAATAAACTTCAAAATTAGTGACAAAGTGTTTTCGCGGTATAAAATTATAATTTTACATAATTTCTATCCCGCGTAATTGCTGCACGCCATGCGTGCAATTAGGACACCATGAATTAATCAGCGCTTCCTTAAAACAATAAAAAATGTTTTATAACAAATCCTATTTAAAAATTCAAATCAAAGAAAGGTAACACAACGGTTTTAATTTACCGAGTTCGTGCTTTGTACATTAAAATGAAAATTAACTATCATACCCACACAACACGCTGTATGCACGCAAAAGGCAAAGACGAGGATTATGTGCTTGCCGCAATAGAAGCCGGCTTTGACGAGATAGGCTTTTCCGACCACTGCGCATGGCCGTATAAGGACTTCGTTTCCCCCGTTCGTATGAAAGAAGAGGAAATTGAAAATTATGTTTTAAGCGTAAAACATCTCAAAGAAAAATATAAAGATATCATAAGCATTAAGCTCGGCTGGGAATGTGAATACTTTGAACCATATTTAGACTGGCTCAAAAAAATCGTTCAAAAATATGAATTTGACTATCTTATCCTCGGTCATCACTACTCCCCACTCGAAAACGGCGGAGACTATAACGGCAACATCAAAACCCCAAAACAGCTTGAGGCTTATAAAAACGGCGTTGTGAAAGCTATGCAGTCCGGTCTGTTTTCATATGTAGCCCACCCTGATTTATATATGAAAGGCTATCCGTCTTTTGACGACAGCGCTGAAAAAACCGCAAAAGAAATAATTTCAAAATCAATTGAAACCGGTGTTCCGATAGAATATAATCTGCTCGGACTTCAGCGTTCTCAAACCGAAGGAATAGGCTATCCTCACCCTAAATTTTGGGCTCTTGCGGGGAAAATGGGGGCAGAATGTGTTATCGGAATTGACGCTCACAGTCCTCAGTCTTACTTAGAAACAGCAGAAATGTTCAAAGACTCCCAAAAGCTTCTTGAACGACTCGGTCTGAAATTAGTTTCCGGTATCAAATTTTTTAATCATAACAAATAAAAACCACTGATTGATTCATCTGCACCTGCCTTAATCTATGTCAATCGTCATTTAAAAGCAGACGTCAAGCGATTAGGATTTTCCCCGTCAGGCAAGAAAAACGCTTCAAAGCACGCGTATTACAAAGTAAAACTTAAAAATAGATTTTTTACCGCTATATGCTATAATTACAGGAAAATGTAAATTGTAAACTACTGTTAGAAAAACCAAGTTTTAAAAATCTAGCACGCAGGGCGTGCGGCAATTACGCGGTGGGCATCGCCCACAGGAGTTACGTGGGTTGGATTGATGTAAGCCTTTACCACTTGCCCCACGGCACGGCTTATTGCTGAACCTATTTTCGTAATTTTTCGATTAAGCAATTTTGCCTCCCCTGAAAGGGGAGGTGTCACACGCAGTGTGACGGAGGGGTGCACGCATGGCGTGCGGCAATTACGCGGTGGGCATCGCCCACAGGAGTTACGCGGGTTGGATTGATGTAAGCCTTTATCGCTTGCCCCACGGCACGGCTTAATGCTGAACCTATTTTCTTAATTTTCCG
>CANQLQ010000209.1 GCA_947624755.1 uncultured Clostridia bacterium
ATTTCAAAAATTTGAGGCAATACTTTGTGTATTAACGAGAATTTTTGGGCAAAATGACGGAATAATTTACCGTCAAGTAGGGCAGCTTGTATTAATCAGTGATTCCCTAAATCAAAAAAATTTTTAATTCAAAAAAAGGAAGGTTAAAAAGTATGCATTCTATGAAAAAAGTTTTGTCAGTTTTATTAGCAATTATTATCGTTTTCAGTTTTTGTTCTTGCGCAAACAGTTCTTCTGATAACGATTCTTCCGGCAGTGGTTCTTCAAACAATTCTTTATTTTCTAAAAAGGATACTGAGCCGCTCAATGCGCAGAATTTTGTATCACGTCTCAAGGATTCAGATGGATTTTTATATAGTTTCCTTGATCTTCCAGTGGTATTCTACTTTTTAGAAAATGATTCAAAATTTAAAATTGCAAGAATAGAGGATTATGAAACATTAAGTGTTGACTATCAAGCATTATCCGACTCAGAATTCGAATACTATATTGAAATATATAATGATTCCCATTATTCAATTTCTGAGCGTACCTTTGGAGATTCTTCATACAGTTGTACCCTTACTTATGCTGACCCGGAAAATAGGTTTATTATCTTCACAGATGATAATGACGATGAGACAGATATCTTTATGAGTAAGGAAGCTATGAAATCATTCTTAAAAAATCATTCGGCTTTAGTAGAAAAGTATTCTTCCGAAGAGGAGTTAGAAGTACTCTATCCGTCAACTCTTGAAGGCCTAATTAAATTAATCACCGACTGCATAGAATCGGCGAATTAATCAGTGATTCCTTAATTACAAAAAATCGAACAACCGAGCAGCCAAAACGGTCGCTCGGTTGTGTTTTTATTAAGGAAGCTCTGAGTGCTTCCTCAGTTTAAATTTTCTTTCTTAATAAACCTTCTGTGAACATAGAAGGACAGTGCCACCGTAAGTATATCCGCCAAAAGCTGGGACCAGACAAGTCCATACATTCCGATAACCTTGTTGAGTATGAACAGCATCGGTATGTTGAATACAGCCCAGCGCATTACACCGAGAAAGAGAGCTTCTTTTCCCCGTCCGTAGCTGTTGAAAAGATGAACGTGATAAAAACACATAAACATAAATATTGTCGCAAGACAGCGTATACGAAGGAAGTTTGTTCCGAGCGAAACCGTATTCGGTTCGTCGATGAAAAATCTCATAATATACGGCGCAAAAATCTCATAAAGAATGATACTTACCACTGCACAAACAATTCCGCACAAAAGAGAAAAATGAGCAGCGTCCCTCATTCGCTTATAGTTCTTTGAAGCATAATTATAGGCAACAATAGGTATCATGCCCTGACAGATTCCGATGCCGACGTTGAGAGGCAGCCTTTCGGCTTTGAGAACAATTCCGACAGCGGCAAGTGCAATATCACTATAAGCGGACATAAGACGGTCGACTACAATATAGTCAATATCAAAAAGAAGAGTTGCAACCGCCGACGGAACGCCAATGGCAAAGATTTTAGCTATGCTCGATTTTTCCGGAAATTTTTTTATGCTTATTGGTCTTAAAACGGAATTTTTTCCAAGGCCTTTAATTATTATAATATAATAAACACATGATATGCAGTTGGAAAGACAGGTTGCGATACCTGCTCCGATTATTTCATAACCCTTCGGCAAAATCAAGAACATAAAAATCGGATCAAGGATAATATTGACAACGCCGCCCATTGTCACGCCTAATCCCGCCTTTGCCGATTCACCGATGCTTCGCACGAGATTGGAAAAGACATTTGACATAATTGTCGGAAGTCCGCCAACGACAATAACAAAGAAAGAATAGCTGCGAGCGTAAATATAAGTTTCTTCCCCTGCTCCCAGCGCCAAAAGAAGCGGTTTCATAAAAATCAGAACGATTGCCGAAAACAAAAGTGAAACAGCAATTGAAACATAAATACTAAAGCTGCTTACCTTTTTCGCCTCGTCCTCATGGGATTCTCCCAAAAGGCGCGAAATAAGCGCTCCGCCGCCAACGCCCGCAACACAGGCGATTGAAAGAGAAATGTTAAACACGGGCAGAATCAGCGACGCCGCAGCAACCATATATGGATTGTTGGTTCTTCCGATGAAAAAAGTGTCCGCCATGTTGTAAATAAGTATAATAAGCTGTCCGATAACCGTCGGAACAGCCATTGTTCCGATTGCCCTTGCTATGGGCATTGATTCAAAAAGCGTTCTGTTCTTATCCTTATTCATAATATTTAATCCTTTGTTTGCGTTTTCATTGATAACTGCTTTATAATAATATTTTTTGAATATCAAGTCAAGGCAAATAATCTTTTTTATCTAAGGAAGCTATAAGTTGATAATAAGTTCCTTAAATTTTTATACTGCTTCTAAACACCAAGCGGAAAGAATTTTTCGTACCGTTAAAGGAAAACTGTGCAAATTTTTGGCAAATAATAATTAATTGTGTGTTTGATATTGACTTATTTTGAATAATATTGTAATATATAAAAGAGCAAAGGTGCTTATCCTATGGGATAAGTGCCTTTTTATATTATACTAATCTTCAATTGAAATCAGACATTTGCAGCAGTATTTTTCGCGCCACACGGTATCTGCTTTTAAATGATTAGTATTAAAATATACCGGAGGTTATATATGAAACATATTTCAAAAGGGCTTTATGACAGCAGCTTTGAACACGATGCTTGCGGTATAGGCGCCGTAATAAACATCGAAGGCATAAAAAGCCACAAGGTTGTTGACGATGCACTCAAAATTGTAGAGAAGCTTGAACACCGAGCCGGTAAGGACGCCGCAGGCGAAACTGGTGACGGCGTCGGTATTATGCTTCAAATTTCACATTCATTTTTTTCAAAGGCTGCAAAAGAAAAAGGCATTGACATAGGAAGTGAAAGAGAATATGCGGTAGGTATGTTCTTTTTCCCTCAGGAAACACTTGCCCGCAATCAGGCTAAAAAGCTTTTTGAGGTTATTGCCAAAAGAGAAGGTCTTGAGCTTCTTTTCTGGCGAACAGTACCGGTATGTCCCGAAGTTCTCGGTCAGAAAGCTCTTTGCTGTATGCCTTTTATTGAGCAGGTTCTTTTGAAAAGACCGGCCGGCTGCGAAAGCGACCTTGACTTTGAAAGAAAGCTTTACATCACAAGAAGAGTTTTTGAGCAAAGTACAGACAACATCTATATCCCTTCCCTATCCTGCCGCACAATTGTTTACAAGGGTATGTTCCTTGTTATGCAGCTTCGGAAGTTTTACAAAGACCTTCAAAGCGAAGATTACAAATCGGCAATTGCTCTTGTACATTCAAGATTTTCTACCAATACCAATCCGAGCTGGGAAAGAGCCCATCCTAACAGATTGATTCTTCACAACGGCGAAATCAACACCATACGCGGTAATATTGACCGTATGCTGTCTCGTGAAGAAACTATGGATTCTCCGATTATGAAAGACGAGATGGATAAGGTTCTCCCTGTCGTTGACGTGTCCGGTTCAGACTCATCAATGCTTGACAACACACTTGAATTTCTTGTTATGAACGGCATAGACCTTCCTCTTGCTATGATGATAGTCATTCCCGAACCCTGGCGCAATGTCAAAAGCATGGACAGACAGAAACGTGATTTTTATGAATATTACTCAACTATGATGGAGCCGTGGGACGGTCCTGCCGCCATACTTTTTTCTGACGGCGACGTTGTTGGCGCAACGCTTGACCGTAACGGTCTTCGTCCGTCAAGATATTACATTACCGAGGACGGTTTCCTTGTGCTTTCTTCGGAAGTCGGAGTCCTTGATTTTGACCAAAGCAAAATTATAAAAAAATCAAGGCTTGAACCCGGCAAGATGCTTCTTGTTGATACAAAGAGAAAATGCATCGTTGACGACACCGAGCTAAAGGATTACTATTCAAGCCGCAGGCCTTACGGCGAATGGGTTGACGCACATCTTGTACATCTTGAAGAGTTA
>CANQLQ010000210.1 GCA_947624755.1 uncultured Clostridia bacterium
CAGGAATTACGCGTGTTGGATTGATGTAAATCTTTACACACATACCCCACGGCACGGCTTTTGCTATAAATCATAAACGCGTAGGGGCGACCCCGTGTGGTCGCCCACGGGCATCGCCCGCAGGAATTACGCGTGTTGGATTGATGTAAATCTTTACACACATACCCCACGGCACGGCTTTTGCTATAAATCATAAATCGCGTAGGGGCGACCCCGTGTGGTCGCCCAAAACAATTTCAATTTTAGAAAAGAAGCAACCTTTATAAACAAGCTTCCTTATGAGTCAGCACTGTAAGCAGGAATTAGTTTTTATCTGATTTATTTAGGTGGTTACCCCCTTCAATCAACCATCTACCAAAATTTTCTCAAAAAACTTTTCGCTCGTGATCCCCGATGGTCTGTTGAAACGACCGAGATTAAAAAGGCAATCTTCGTCTCCGACAGTCAATTTATTTATCCTTTCTTCGCATACCATAGAACATTTGAAACCGAGTTTTTTTATGATCTGCATTGTCGATTTGGAATAAAGACCATAGGGAAATACTATTGCGTTTGCGTTTATGTTGCTTTTTGATTGAAGCAGTTTTTGCATTTTTGTCAAATCTTCTGTCAAAGCATCACTGTAGGCATCCTGGCTTTCCCCCTTCATTCTTGAAAGCCCTTTTCGCGAGCCGTTATCTGTTTTGTGCATATTATATGTGTGGTTCTGTACTTCAAATTCGTCGCTTTCTTCAAGCTCACGAAGTTCATTCCAAGACATATAAGCATAGTTTACATTTTTGTCTCCGTTTTTGGAAAATTCCTGAGTAACTGAACCTATTGGAGATATGACCGCTTTCATGCTTCTTTCTTTTAACAAAGGCCAAACGATTTGATATATACTTTCAAAACCGTCGTCGAAAGTAATCATAATAATTTTTTTCGGTAAATTTTTTTTGCCGTTTATGTAGTCGATAAGATCATTTACGGTAACGCAGGTATATCCGCTTTTTTTAATATAATCAAGGTCATCTTTCAGTTCTGAATCTTTGACCACATATTTGCCTTTTCTTGAATCTTTTTGCGTAACATGATGATACATCACGATAGGAAGCGAGGTCTGATTTGACGAAGCAAGCCTTACCACGTTTTCGCTTTTTAAAGTAAAAATTGCTGAAATTAAAATTGCAGCCAAAGCAAGGGCAACAAAATGTATTTTTCTAAGTCTGAAAACCATATATTCATCTCCGCTAAATAATGAATTATTATATACATAAATTTATGCATTACAAATTTATGTAATTACATTAATTTGCGTAACCATATTTTGTGTTCTTCTTTTTGCCCAGTCGGTGTTGATTTAAAGGAAGCAATATAGTATAATATCAACAAATAAATTGTTTTCCTTAAGAAAACTCTGATTAAGCCCTAAGCGCGATTTAATCAGAGGTTCCTTAAATAAGAGGTATTCAATATGAATGAAAATATATATTATGCAATTCCGACTATCGCCCTTCGCGGAATGGTAATGTTCCCTCAAATAAAAATGCATTTTGAGGTCGGACGAAAAAAGTCTGTTGCTGCCGTAAAAGCGGCGATTGATGCCAACCAAAAAATTTTTCTTGTCGCTCAGAAAGACCCCGCAGTTGAAACACCAGTTTCAAAAGATCTTTGTCAAATCGGTATTTTGGCTGAAATAAAGCAAATTGTCCGCAACCACGAGAGCGGAAATATTAGAGTTGTTGTAGAAGGTATTTGCAGAGCAAAAATCGTTGAATTTTTGCAGGAAGACGGATATTTTATCTGCACGGTAAAAGAGAAAAAGTCGTTGCCTATCCTTCCTGAGGATACTAATTATGCCGAAGCGCTCACAAGAAAGCTGCGTGAAATTTTCGAGAAGTATATTTCTGTTTCCTCGAAAATGGCAAGAGATGTAGCAAGCGAAGTATTTTTCAAAAAAGATACCGAATATCTTACCGATTTTATCGCGTCCAATGTCCTTAGTGATTTTTCCGATAAACAGGCTATGCTTGAAGAGCTTGATCCTATTGTCCGTCTTGAAAATCTGTGTTCACTTCTTTCAAGAGAACTTGATCTTTACCTTATGCAGGAGGTTATAGAACAGCGTGTTCAGGATCAGATGGACAAAAATCAGCACGAATATTACCTTCGTGAACAGATAAAGGCGATTTATAACGAGCTTGGCGAAGGAGAAGACGCCGCAAACGAATGCGATGAATACCGCGAAAAAATCTGTTCGGTATTTTTCCCGCAGAGTATTGAAGAGAAACTGCTCAAGGAAGTTGACAAGCTTTCCAAAATGCAGGGTAATTCGGTTGATGCAAACGTAATACGAACCTACCTTGACGAATGTCTTTCGATTCCTTGGAATAAATATACCAAAGATAATTTTAATCTTGAAAGAGCAAGAAAAGTTCTCAACGGCGACCACTACGGATTGGAAAAAATCAAGGAAAGATTTATTGAAATGCTTGCCGTAAGGTCAATGGCTCCCGAAATAAAGGGGCAGATAATTTGTCTTATAGGCCCTCCGGGTGTCGGTAAAACTTCAATCGTACGCTCGGTTGCCAAAGCTATGGGCAGAAAATATGTAAGAATGAGTCTCGGCGGCGTACGCGATGAGGCGGAATTTCGGGGACACAGAAAAACTTATGTAGGCTCTATGCCCGGAAGAATAATAAACTCCTTGAAAATTGCCGGTTCGATGAACCCCATTATACTTCTTGATGAAATTGATAAGCTTGGTTCTGATTATAAGGGAGACCCCTCCTCCGCGCTTCTTGAAGCGCTTGATCCCGAACAGAACAACAGTTTTAGAGATCACTATATTGAATTTCCGGTTGATTTAAGTCAAGTTATTTTTGTAACTACGGCAAATGACGCTTCTACGATTCCGGCGCCACTTTATGATCGTATGGAAATAATAGAGCTTACAAGCTATACTCTTGAAGAGAAGCTTCAGATAGCAAAAAATCATCTTGTCAAAAAGCAAAGAGCAATGCACGGCCTAAACGGAAGAACCTTTAAAATAAATGACGAAGCGCTGCGTTTTCTCATTGACCGTTATACAAGAGAAGCCGGTGTCAGAAGGCTTGAACAACTGATCGCCGCCCTTTGCAGAAAATCGGCCGTTATGATAAAAGACGGCGAAGTCAGGTCGCTTAATATAAATTGTGAAACGATTAAAAATATGCTCGGCCCCGAAAAATTCAGACCGGACAAAATATTCAATAATGACCTCAAAGGTGTAGTAAACGGTCTTGCATGGACAAGTGTCGGAGGCGAAATGCTGCAGGTCGAAGCCGTTATTATGGACGGAAGCGGTAAGCTCGAATTGACCGGTTCTCTTGGCGATGTTATGAAGGAATCGGCTAAGGCAGCTTTGAGTTATATAAGAAGTGTCGCCGATGATTACGGCATAGATAAAGAAGTTTTCAAAACAAAGGATATTCATATTCACGTTCCGCAGGGCGCTGTTCCGAAAGACGGTCCGTCGGCGGGTGTGACTATGTCAACGGCTCTGCTTTCTGCGTTGACCGGAAGAACTGTAAAACAAAATGTTGCAATGACCGGTGAAATTTCACTTACCGGCAGAGTAATGCCGATAGGCGGACTTAAAGAAAAATCCATGGCAGCCTTCAAATCGGGCATTAAGCTGGTAATTATTCCCGAAGAAAACGAAAGTGACCTTTGGGAAGTCAACAGTATTGTAAAAGAAAACGTTGAATTTGTTCCGGTATCGAATCTTGAACAGGTGTTTAAACTTGCGTTAAATTCACTGCAAACCGAGATTAGAACCGAAAGCAAACGCTCAAATGTAATACTTGACAGCAAGCCGGAGGCTCTTATTAATTCAAGATGCTCTTGTTAGCGGAAAATTTTTCAGCGCGCATGGCGTGCAGCAATTACGCGGCGGGCATCGCCCGCAGGAGTTACGCGGGATAGAAATTATATAAAATTATAAT
>CANQLQ010000211.1 GCA_947624755.1 uncultured Clostridia bacterium
TTGGAAAAAATGACGGAAAATATCGGTGCAAGATGCGCGTTCAGCCGGCTGGCGTGATTTATTCAGTGGTTCCTTAAATAAATTATAATGAGGTTACATTATGTTTTTATGTTACAGCTCTCCTGCCAATATGAGTTACATGGGTTGGGAAAACGAAGCTCTTGCGCTCGGTAACGGAAAAATCGGCGCAAAGGTTTTCGGCGGTACGGAATGTGAACTTATTTCTTTTAACGAAAAGACTCTTTGGTCGGGCGGTAAAGATGTCGAAGGCTGGAACGGCGGAATTTCCAACCCTGACGAGGGGAAGGCAATGAGGGAAATTCAGGCTCTTCTTTCAAAAGGCAACGACAAAGAGGCAGCCAAAATGATGAAAAGACTTCAAGGTAATCATACGGGCTTTGGAGCTTTTCAGTCATTCGGTAATTTGTATATCAATTTCGGAAACAAAGATTCGGTAGATAATTATGTGCGTGACCTTGACCTTGACTCGGCTTCCGCTATGGTCACATACAAAAGAGAAAAAGTTACCTTTACCCGTCATTACTTTATAAGCTACCCCGACAATGTTTTTGTTGCAAGGCTTGAATCGGAAGGCGAAAAAAAAGAGTTTTCTTTTGACGCATATTTTGTTTCCGACCAAAAAGGCGAACCAAAAAGCGAAGGCGACCATATATATATGAGAGCTGTCGTACACGCTAACGACGGTCTTAACGAACCCGACGGTAAAGACAAAAACAATATGAAACACGCCTGCGTTTTCAAGTTTATTCCAAAAGACGGAACTGTCGAAGCAAAGCCGGACGGACATATTGAAGTTAAGGACACAACAAGCGTTATAATCATCGCAAGCCTCGCTACCGACTATATCAACCGTTTCCCCGATTACTGCGACAACAGCGATCCGCTTGAAAAGGCAAAAAGCGCAGTAAAAAAGGCAAGTGAAAAAACTTTCGGTGAGCTTTACCGAACCCACCTTGAGGATTACCGAAAGCTTTGGGAAAGAGTAAAATTTACCCTCGGCGAGGACGAAGTTTCTCAAACGACGGATTATATGCTCGACCGCTTTAGCAAACGCGGAGAATACAAGCGCAACCTCATCACTGCTCTTTTCCATTACGGCCGATATCTTCTTATAGCGTCTTCAAGAGAAGGAAGCTTGCCGGCTAACCTTCAAGGTATCTGGAACGCTAAAAATTCTCCGCCGTGGCAATGCGACTATCATCTTAATATTAATCTTCAAATGAACTACTGGCCGGCCTATGCTGCCAATCTTTCGGAAACTGCCCTGCCCCTGATAGATTTTGTAAATTCACTTCGTGAACCGGGAAGGATCGTTGCCCAAAAGACAATGGGTATCGGGGAAAAAACAGCCGACGGCGAAGTTGATTACAAAAAGCCTACAGGCTGGGTCGCCCACACTATGGTAAATCCGCTTGGTATGACCGCGCCGGGTTATGACTGGCGCTGGGGCTGGTCTGCGGTCAACGGAGCATGGATTACGCAAAACACTTTTGAATATTATCTCTTTACAAAAGATATAATAAAACTCAAAAATGACATCTATCCGGCTATGCAGGAAAGCGCGCTTCTTTGGTCACAGCTTCTTATCAGAGATGAAAATTCCGGAAGGCTCGTTGTTTCGCCCTGCTTCTCGCCCGAACACGGTCCGGTTACTGCCGGCGGCACTTTTGAGCAAAGCATAATTTATAACCTTTTCGATAATGTTATTACAGCTTCGGACGAGCTTTGCAAAAACGGCTTTGAAAGCGAAGTTGACAAGGAGCTTGTCGCAAAAATCAAAGAACAAAAAGAACAGCTAAAGCCCTATTCAATAGGAAAATGGGGTCAAATCAAGGAATGGGAAAAGGAAGATTCATTTTCAAGGTTTGACGCAAAGAAAAAGGGCATACAAAAACATCACAGGCATATTTCTCATTTGCTCGGACTTTATCCGTTTAACCAAATCACAAAGGAAAACCATATTCTTACTAAAGGCGCGCTTATTTCCCTGATTGACCGAGGTATCAAAACAACCGGCTGGGCGCTTTCGCACAGACTTCTTTGCTATGCAAGACTGTTTAACTCTCAAAGATGTGATGATATTATTGAAAAGACTATAAAAACAATGATTCTCAAAAATCTTTTCGGCAATCATCCCCCATTCCAAATTGACTGCAACTTCGGTTTTACCGCAGGTGTTTGCGAAATGCTTCTTCAAAGCCACGAGGATTATATAAGGATACTCCCGGCTCTTCCCGAAGAATGGCACGAAGGCAGTTTTTCGGGACTTAGGGCAAGGGGCGGTTTTGAAATAGGCGCCCGCTGGGAAAACAGGAGACTTAAAAAAGGCACGATAAAATCAGACTTCGGCGGTATATGCAGACTTTATTATGACGGAAAAATTGTTCTTGTTTATGATGAGAATGGAAACGAAATTGAAGTCGATTACGACGAAAAGGGTATTTCATCTTTTATGGCGGAAAAAGGTAAGGTTTATTCCTTCAATTAAAACTGCGGTTGAATTTAAAAGGTACTGTCTTACAAGGGGCATCAGTATCGGGCTGCAAAAAAAACAATTTCAATTTGAAGGGACATTATTCCAAAAAATACAATTTTACAGGGCGGCCAAGCGAGGTCGCCCCTACGTGTTTTTAAAATAAAATAATTTACAACAGCGACTTTTCATAAATCGAAGTCTGTATTTATTTGATTTTAGAAGCGTATATCTATGTATAACTTCTATTAATGCATAAGCAAAAGTTACTTAACTTCAACATCTTTCACAAGCTTTCCGTGATACATTGCATTACTGATATTCACCGGTGAAAAGTAAACTTTTAGCCTGCTGAGTATTGCTTTTATTTTACTCTTATCAAATTCAACATCACAAAGACTGCTTACGCTGATTGATTCAATTTGCTCTTTAACCGTCATGGTTTCGTCAAGCTTCATCGTAACCTTTTTTGTCTGTCCGCCGAGTAAATCGAAATAATCATCGCTAAACGGAAGAACCGATTTTGAGCTTTCAATTCTGACAAGCCTTGCAAACTTATCGGTTGAAATATTGATTTCGAGCCCGCCGTCTTTTTGCTTAATATCATAATCAAGATTTGCTTTCGGAAGAAGCGAATACTTTTCTTTTTTGAGAAGAATAACCTTTTGCATTACAAGCTTTTCGTCAAGATAAAGTCTTGCGGCAATGCCTGTTCTTTTAAAGTCATATCTGAACCTTAACTTATTAAGGTCAATGAAGAATATTTCCCTGTTTTCAAGCTCAGAAAGAGAAACTTCTTTTTTTTCACTTTTGTGAGCGCCGTTTTCAAAGTCGAAGATTTCATATTCTACCTCTGCTTTGACCTCTTTGTTAAGGTCATTGAGCGCAAAAATCTTTACATAGTTTTCTGTGTCCTCAATTGAAACGCTCACAGGCGCATTGAAATGTCTTGCGTTATACTGAAGGGCTTTGTAATTTCCAAAATAGTCATAGCTCGCCCACGAACAAACAGGCCAGCAGTCGTTGAACTGCCAATACATCGAACCGTTGCATCTGCCCTTATTCCTTCTCCAATGCTCGGTTGCATCGCTGATACATTCGCTTTGGGTAACCCAGGAAAGATAGATATAATCCTTGAAATTTTTCGGAAGATGAAAACGTGAAGCGATATAGTAAATCATTTTGTCGTTACCGTTGGCACATTTCTGATGTGCGGTAAATTCAGCGCCGGAAAGAGAAAAGTTTTTGTCTTTGGCAAAAGTCTCAATTGTTTTCATATCCGGCAAGCTTTCAAAGCCAAATTCGCTGCAAAAGCGGGTCATTCTTTTTCTGTAATAATTCATCGGCTGAAGTCCGTGCCATACGCCCCAAAGATGTGTGTCGCCGACATTATCGCAGCTTACCCCCACATTATGTGAAATACCAATCGGCGAGCCCGGTGTATACGG
>CANQLQ010000212.1 GCA_947624755.1 uncultured Clostridia bacterium
TGCCTCAAATTTTTGAACAAACTGACGAAAAATTTCCTCGCCAATTAGGGCACCCTGAATTAATCAGTGCTTCCTTAGATTTTTGGAATATAAAAAGATACTTCCAAATTACAGACAAAGTGTTTTCGCGGTGTAAAATTATAATTTTATATAATTTCTATCCCGCGTAACTCGTGCAGGCGATGCCTGCCGATGCCTGCCACGCCATGCGTGCTTAGATTTAATCAGAGCTTCCTTAAATCAATTCAGTGCTGCCCGGGTCTTGCTTTTCGGGGGTGAGATAATGTACACTTACGGCTATGCGCTTACCGGTTCATTCTGCACTTTTGAAAAATCCATAGAACAGATTGAAAAATTGGTAAGCGAAGGAATAAATGTTATTCCGATAATGTCTTATAATGCATTCAGCCAGGATACACGTTTCGGAAAAGCCAAGGATATAAGAGAAAGAATTGAAAAAATTTGCAACAATAAAATAATTGCTACAATAACCGATGCCGAACCTATCGGACCGAAAAAGTTGCTTGATCTTCTTATAATCTCTCCCTGTTCGGGGAATACTCTTGCAAAGCTTGCACTCGGAATTTATGATACACCGGTAACCCTTGCGGCAAAATCTCATTTGAGAAATAAAAGGCCGATTCTTATAGGAGTCTCTTCAAATGATTCACTTAGTTCATCGGCAAAAAACATAGGAAGTCTGCTCAACTATAAGCATTTTTATTTTATACCGATGAAACAGGATGATCCGCAAAAGAAACCGTTTTCAGTCGTTTGCAACTTTAAAAGAACATCTGAAGCGGCGGAGTATGCGCTAAGGGAAGAGCAGATAGAGCCGATATTTATATAACTAAGGAATCGGAATCACTGATTAAATCACGCATAAGGCTTAAGGAATCACTGATTAATACAAGCTACCCTGCTTGGCGGTAAATTAGGACACCCTGAATTAATCGGCGTTTCCCTAAACGAAAGATGTATGGGTCTGTCGCAATTAATATTTATTACGAAAAGACCTATGGAAAAAACAAAATCCGGAGCAAGCGTTGTTTCCGGATTTTTTATTATGTTGCAAGTTGTTCATAATTGATAATACTATGAGACATACTAATTTATTGGATTTATTAAGTAATTATTAGGAAAATTTTTCTTTAACTTTAAGCATCTGTCCGCAGGTCAGTCTTCCTTCGGGACAAAAGCCTGTCGTGTAGCAGCTCGGTCCGAATGAAGAGAAAAGCTCAGGTGAAATTTCACGAAGCTTGCGAAGAAGCAAAATTGCCATATCACGGATTTCCCATTGCGCTCTGTTGCAGGTACGAAGCTTCATAAAGAGTTGAAGTTCTCTTGCGTTCATTGTTGCGGTTATATCAAGCGTGTTACCCGAAAGAAGAAGATAAACTGTTTCGCTTTCACTGTAGCCGAGAGCTTTGAAATGGTTAAACAGCTCATTTGTTTTTGAAAAAGCGCCGCAATATTCATCAAGAAGCTCTTTATCAGAAGCGACACTTTCGGGAATTATATAAGAATTTCTGTCGGTAGAAGAAAGCTTCGGAATGTTGAGACACTGCATTCTGTGACGGGAAAAATGAGTAAGGGTAGAAAGCGATACGTTGCAAAAACGAATCGTAAAGCAGGCGCTTTCAAGCGGTCTCGGTCTGTTGGATTGAAGGACAGCTTTTATGACCTGTTCTTTGGTTTTTTCATTTGAAAGGATCTCTTCAGCCTTTTGAGTGCTGATTCCTTTTTGACAGATAAGTGCGTTCATTGCTACAATTTTGCCGCAGTCGGGGGTGTATGACAAAATTTCTACCGATTCGTTATTTATTTCATCTTTTTCGGCTTCAATAAAATCAAGGTCTGCTTCATCAACATAATTTGAGTATTGCTTTTCAAAACTGCCGAAAACACCCGGAGCTGCTTCTTTGCATTTTTCAAGAAGAGCAAGACCGATGTTATAAATTTCATCAATATCCTTACCTCTGCCGAATATCATGGCACGAAGAACATTAACAAGCTCTCTGCCGTTAAGCGAACAGAAGAAGTTGCTGTAAAAGCAATAGGGCAGAACAAAGCGAGCATCCTCTTTAGGCACACCGCTTTCGGTTAGCTTTGCATAAAGGGCAAAAAGGCTGTCCATATGGACTTTGTACTTTTCCTCATCTTCCGGGGTTTTAAATTTTGGAACATAATAGCCGCTGTTTGAAAAATCAACATAACGCCTTGATTTGACCGTGAAAGAAGCAAGACGAAACTCTATCATAAACTGTTCAACGACAACCGAGACATTTTCAAAGGCAAGATTAAAGAAAATATGTTCAACCGTTGAAGTGTGACCCGAAGCAGTTACTTTTGAAATAAGGCTTGCGTTTTTATCTTTATCCTGTGACTTTTCCATAATTTCAAGGGCAGTACCGCTTTGAGTCGAAATTCTTCCCGACGCAGCACATACTTTTTCGCCGACATCTGAAATACCGATAATATACACTTTATTTTCCATTTTATTCACCTATACATTATATATTAAGTTAATTATATATTAAGTTAATTATATATTAAGTTAATTAAAACATATATTTAACTTAATTGCAACATTAAAATACCGTATTAAGCATTAAATTAACATATTATTGAAAAAGTAACGGTTGAATGATATAATGATACAAAAATTTTATGAGGTGAAAGAAATGCCTTACTGCGTACTTGAAAACGAAAATTGGAAAGCGACAATTAATACTTTGGGTGCAGAACTTGTTTCTATGGTATCAAAAAAAGACAATAGGGAATACATATGGAGCGCAAAGCCTGAAGTCTGGAAACGTCACGCTCCGATTCTTTTTCCGTTAGTCGGAAAATACAAAGACGATATCTCAATTTTTGAAGGTAAGACATACCGTATGTCACAGCATGGCTTTGCAAGAGATATGGAATTTGAAACGGTAAGCGGTGACGACACAAGCGTAAAAATGGTGCTTACGCAAAACGAAGAAAGTCTTGAAAAATATCCGTTCAATTTTAAGCTTTCGGTTTCCTATAAACTTGAAGATAACAGACTTCTTATCGGCTGGGAGGTTGAAAATACCAACGAAAAAGAAATGTATTTTTCAATTGGCGGCCATCCTGCCTTTGTCGGTAAAAGCGACTGCCTGACCGGGGCCAAGCTTGTTTTTGATACAAACGAAAGCGAACTTACATACGGTATTTTAAACAGTGACGGCGTTCTCCGAGACGAAACGTATATACTGAAGCTTACCGATAAAAAAGCAATTATAACCGCAGGCTTTTTTGACCGTGACGCGTTAATTTTTGAACATACCGACTGTAAAAAGGTATCACTTGAGGAAAACGGTGAAAGAATAGTAACTGTTACCTTTGACGCGCCGCTTTTCGGTATTTGGTGCTCCTCAAAGAAAAACAATCCTTTTGTATGTATTGAACCGTGGTACGGAAGGGCGGACAGGGCGAATTTCAGCGGCGAACTCAAAGACAGAGAATACACAAACAAGCTTAAAGCGGGCGAAGTGTTTGACGCTCATTATAGTATTGAATTTGGGGTATAAAGTAAGTAAGACTTTAATAAATTCAAAGTTTACAATTCCCTAAAATGTACCTCTTATCTGTTGACTAATTATTAAAAATATAATATAATTGCTTTGTTCGTTTATAAAGGAAAGTATGCTTTCGGGCATACAAAAACAAAGGAAGTTTCGGTTGATTCGAATAAGGCGAAAGCGAAAGTATCAGCCATAGCTTCTTAAAGACATCGGAGGTATTCAAAATGGTAAGAGCAATTGTCGGCGCCAACTGGGGCGACGAAGGTAAAGGCAAAATCACGGATATGTTTGCCGAACAGTCGGACATGGTTATCCGTTTTCAGGGCGGTGCAAACGCAGGTCACACAATAATCAACAACTACGGTAAATTTGCACTTCAT
>CANQLQ010000213.1 GCA_947624755.1 uncultured Clostridia bacterium
TTTCAAATTAGGAACAAAGTGTTTTCGCGGTGTAAAATTATAATTTTATATAATTTCTATCCCGCGTAATTGCTGCACGCCATGCGTGCAATTAGGGCACCCTGAATTAATCAGTGCTTCCCTAAAAGGCAGATGAAACAAAAGTGAAATTTACAAATAAAAAAAGTACGAACAGAATAAAAAATATGACCATTGGCGGTAAACTGAGATTGGTTAATGGCATTATGCTTTTATTACCTATATTTTTTTTAATAGTTGGCATAGCAATTATCTATCTTACTTTTGTTTCAAAAAATTACGGATCTATTGCCAATTATTTAAACAATACAGAAAGTGTTGATTATGTATATAACGTGTGCAATAAGTTGTTCGATGAGTACAAAACTCAAATTGAAACAACGGGCGAAGAAAGCGCAGAAAATATAGATCCATATAACAACAAAAAAGAAAATATAGTTTTTACTCAGGTTATTAAAAACTCAAAGGTTATTTATGAAACCTCACAGATGCAAAAGCCCGAAAATTTAGATAAATATTTGAAAAGACTTGGTAATGATAATGAAATACAGTATGCTATAATTGATGACGCAATAATCTATAAAGGTAAATTTGAAAATAACGGCAGCGTTTATGAATTTATTTTAAGCGGTAAGGCGAAGTCTTTGAAAGCCATTGATAAAAATGAACATTTTTATTTTTCATGGGTTAAAACCAATGTTATATTTTTAATTATAGTTATAGTTATCGTTCATTTTCTGAGCAACGCTTTTTATAAGTCAATTTTTAAAAGAGTTGAATACAGTCTTAAAATTCTTTCCGACGGTGTTGACAAAATAAGCGAAGGGGAACTTAATTATCATATCGACTATGACAGGGACGATGAATTTAGGCCAATTTGCGAAAAATTCAATATTATGACGGACAGGCTTCGTGAATCCATGGAGGAAATTCAAAGGCAGGAGTATATGCGAAAAGAAATAATTATGGGCATTTCGCATGACCTGTTTTCGCCGCTTACTTCGATCAAGGCTTATGTTGAGGGCATTGAAAGCGGAATAGCGTCAACACCCGAGGCAAAGAAAAAATATCTTGGCACAATTAAGTCAAAAGCAAATCAGATCGAAAAGGTAGTTTCTCAGCTTCTCGTTTATTCAAAGCTTGAATATGAAGATATATCTCCGGCTAATGAAAAAATGAATTTGAAGGATTATCTTAAAGAATATATTCAATCCGTTGATGAGGACTATGCGCTGGAAAATGTTCAGCTTTCACTTGAAAAATGTGACGATGCGATTATTTTTGCGGATAAATCTCTCCTTTCAAGAATGCTTACAAACATAATTGAAAACAGCAGAAAATATTCGGATAAAACAGTTTGCCATATTTTAATTTCTCTTGAAAAAAAGGAAAGAGAGTGTGTTCTTAAAATATCAGATGACGGTCCGGGCGTTGCAAAAGACAGCATAGAACATATATTTGAGGTTTTTTACAGAAGTGATATTGCAAGAAACAAAACGAGCATGGGCAGCGGAATAGGTCTTTCAATTGTAAATAATATTGCCGTAAAATCATTGAAAGGCAGAATACACGCCGAAAACAAGAACAGCGGGGGACTTGAAATTATTATTGAAATTCCAACATTAAACTAAGGAAGCGCTGATTAATACAGGCTTCCCTAAGGAGTATTGACACAAAAGTCGAGGCGAAAAAATGGAAAAAATACTTATTATTGAAGATGACAAAGACATTGCGGAAATAGAAAAAGACTTTCTTTTAGTAAGCGGATATGATGTTGATATTTCGCTTGATGGGGTTGAGGGAATCAAAATGGGTCTTTGCGAAAATTACGATCTTATCTTGCTTGATATCATGCTTCCGGGCATAAGCGGTTTTGAAATTTGCAAAAGACTTCGTGAAAAGATTGACATACCTATCCTTCTTGTGACAGCAAAGACGGACGATATTGACAAAATCAGAGGGCTTGGACTCGGTGCGGACGATTACATTGAAAAGCCGTTTTCACCTTCGGTTCTTGTTGCGAGAGTAAAATCGAATATTTCCCAATACAAAAGGATCAAACAGTCGGGCGAAAAGAAGGAAAGACTTGTTGAGTATGGTGATATTTCAATAAATCCGCTTACTCATCGTGTTTTTGTAAGAGGTAAAGAAGTTGACCTTAAAAACAAGGAATATGAGCTTCTTCTTTTCCTTATGAATAATATTGATATTGTTTTCACCAAAGAACAGCTTTATGAAAATGTATGGGGCTATGATGCAATCGGTGATAATTCAACAGTTGCGGTACATATTAACCGCATAAGAGAAAAAATTGAAGAAGACCCGTCTAATCCGCAGTATATTAGAACTGTATGGGGTTCGGGATACAGGTTCAGGGCATAAAAAGAAATAATTTACCGTCAAGAAGGTCAGCTTGTATTAATCAGTGCTTCCTTAGCTTTTACCCGTCTTTTCTGTAGAACGGCAAGGTGCAAAATGAATGATTATTCCTTTTGTATTGCCGTTTTTTTGCATATTCTTAACAATTTTTAAAAAAGTTAATAAATGGGTAAAAAAATATTAAATATTAATAAAGATATTTATATCATAATTTAACTAACCATGTTATATAAACTATGTTGCATTGCAATTGACGGTTAAATTGAAAGGCAGATTTATCTGTATATCCCAATTTATAAGTAGTTGCCGGATAGTTAAATTAAGGAATCACTGATTAATACAAGCAGGGTATCCTGAATTAATCAGTGCTTCCTTGAAGATGGTATTTATATGGCAGTATTGCTATTGTGCGGTGAAGCTGTAAAAAATATATAATATATATAAAATGGAGGAAATACAATGTTACCGGCAGCGGGAAATTACAATTGCTATGAATTTTTAAAAAAGTGTACCGAAATTTACGATGATGTTTACATGATGCAGCACTTTGGTGTAAAATATCTTCGCTCGAAGATATTTGCCGATATTGATGCAATGTCGGGTTATTTTCAAAAGGAACTCGGATTGAAAAGGGGTGATGTTTATACTGTTTTCATGCCGACTACGGTTCAAGGTATAATAAGCTTCTATGCGCTCAACCAAATCGGCGTAATTGCAAATTTTGTTCACCCTCTTATGTCAACCGAATTTCTCAAGGAAACACTTGAGGATGTTGAAGCGAAAGGCGTTATGGTGCTCGACATTCTTTCAAAAAAGCACGTCGAAACAATCAACAACAGCGGTCTTCCCTGCGTTGTTTGCTGTTCTTCCGATTATTCAGAGGGTATAAAACGTATTGGAACCATGGCAGGCGAGCATATCGCAAAGGCTATTTTCCCGAAATTTAAAAATGCAACCTATTATAAAGACGCTGTTAAAATGCATAAGACTTGCACACCGCTTATAAATAACTGCGATGATACAGCCGTTTATCTCAACGGCGGCGGAACAACAGGCAAAAGCAAAACAATAAAGCTTACGGCAAGGGCGATAAATGAACTTACTTCAAGAGTTTCAAAGCTTGATGAAATTCATGAACCCGGCGAAGAAGCTGAGGTTATCGTTCTTCCGATGTTCCACTGCTTCGGTCTTTGCCTTGCAATACATATGGCTCTTTGCAACAGCGCAAGAATTATACCGATGATGCAGTTCGATGCAAAAATTTTCAACAGACTTATGAGAACCAACAAAATTGTCGGCTTTGGCGGCATTCCGCTTATGTTTGACAAGCTTATGAGAGAAAAGCATTTTGACGGTCCTCACCTTAAAAATGTAAGACTTATGTTCTGCGGCGGCGACGATGTAAGCGATAATTTCCTCGATGAATATAACTCCTACTTTGAAAAATGGGGCGCAGTAGGAAGACTGAGACAGGGTTACGGCCTTACTGAAATAGGTTCGG
>CANQLQ010000214.1 GCA_947624755.1 uncultured Clostridia bacterium
GGTCGCCCCTACGCGTGCCATGGTGTTAGTATCAAGACTTATATAAATCTTCCCTGTGTAACCGCCGTGGACTATGCTTACTGACTAAAAATTTTACAGTTAACAACGTAAGCCATTTCGCGGTATAAGAGTAAAAGCCTAATAAATCCAACACGCGTAACTCCTGCGGACGATGTCCGCTATTTGTGGAATTGGGCTTTCATTCTTGCTTCTTTTGAAAGGATTTTCTTGCGAAGTCTAAGAGATGCAGGCGTAACCTCAAGAAGCTCGTCATCTTTGATAAATTCCATGCATTGTTCAAGACTGAGAGTTGTCGGCGGAACAAGACGAAGCGCATCATCAGACCCCGAAGCACGGGTATTTGTCAGGTGCTTTGCCTTGCAAATATTGCAGGTAACATCTTCGCTTTTTGCACATTCACCGACAATCATTCCCTCATAAACCGGTACACCCGGTCCGATAAACAGACGTCCTCTGTCCTGAGTGTTGAAAAGGCCGTAGCCTGTGCTTTCACCAGTTTCGTGAACAACTATCGAACCTCGCTCTCTTGTCTGAATGTCGCCCTTGTATGGCTCATAGCCGGCAAAAAGCTGATTCATAATACCGTTACCGTTGGTATCCGTCATAAATTCACTGCGGTAACCGATAAGACCTCTTGACGGTATCTTAAATTCAAGGTGGGTTGCTCCGCCGTTTCTTGCGCCCATATTTTCAAGTTCACCTTTTCGTGAACCGAGTTTTTCCATAACCGTACCGACATATTCTTCCGGAACTTCAATAATAAGAAGCTCCATAGGTTCGAGAAGAACACCGTTCTCTTTTTTCATAATAACTTTCGGACGGGAAACTTGAAATTCATAGCCCTGACGGCGCATTGTTTCAATAAGAATTGAAAGGTGAAGTTCACCTCTGCCGCTCACCTTGAAAGTGTCGGTGCTTTCGGTTTCTTCAACTCTCATGCTGACGTTGGTTTCAACCTCTTTGAAAAGACGGTCACGTATATTTCTTGAAGTAACAAACTTTCCTTCTCTGCCTGCAAAGGGGCTGTTGTTTACGATAAAATTCATTGATATCGTCGGTTCGTCTATCTTAACAAACGGGAGCGGCTCTATGTGTTCACTGTCACAAGCCGTTTCACCTATGTTAAGGTCGGCAATGCCCGAAACACAGATAAGGTCACCCATGGCCGCCGTTTCAACTTCAACTCTGTGAAGTCCTTCAAACTGGTAAAGCTTTGCAATTCTGACGTTTTGCTGTGAGCCGTCCTGCTTGCAAAGTGTAACCTGCTGACCGCGTTTTACGGTTCCCCTTTCAACTCGTCCAACACCGATCCTGCCGATATAATCGTCATAGTCAAGACTTGAGAAAAGAATTTGAAGCGGTCCGTCAATGTCACCTTTAGGCGGATCTATATTTTCAAGTATAGCGTCAAAAAGCGGACGCATATCGCCTTCGCGAACATCACTGTCAAGAGAAGAATAACCGTCTTTTGCGCTTGCATAAACAACAGGAAAATCAAGCTGATCCTCCTGTGCGTCAAGCTCGATGAAAAGGTCAAGCACCTCATCAATAACTTCGGCAGGTCTTGCACCGGGACGGTCAACTTTGTTGACAACAACAAGAACCTTTTTCTTAAGACCGAGAGCCTTTTTGAGAACAAATCTTGTCTGGGGCATACAGCCTTCAAAAGCGTCAACAAGCAGAAGCACACCGTCAACCATCATAAGGATTCGTTCAACTTCGCCGCCGAAATCAGCGTGACCCGGAGTGTCAACAATGTTGATTTTTGTATTTTTATAATGAACCGCCGTATTTTTTGAAAGAATTGTGATTCCTCTTTCCTTTTCAAGGTCGTTTGAGTCCATAACTCTTTCGGCAACCTGTTCGTTCTGTCGGAAAGTACCGCTTTGTTTGAGCAGTTCGTCAACAAGAGTGGTCTTGCCGTGGTCAACGTGGGCAATAATTGCAATGTTGCGCACTTCGTTTCTTACTTCCATTTATTTCACCCTATCTTTTATTATGCTTTTATTCAACCTTAATATTTTATCATGTAATGACTAAATAGGCAAGTTGAAAATGCACAATCGAAAGCTTCATTTTTTATGCAAAATAACCTAAAAACAATTTCAATTTTACATAACTTTTGCCCAAATAATGTGTTTTTACAGGACTACCACGAGTTTTTATAAAATTAATCTTTGACAGTTTTCAGGTGTATGTTCAGTTTTCAGGGTATTTAACGCTATATCCTTCGGTCATAACATATCCGACAACTGTGCTGAAATTAACCGTCGAAACACTGCATTTTGCGTTTATCTCGGCAGGACAGACAATTTTAAGCGACTTCACCTTTCCGTTTTGCATAAGCTTCATGGTAACTGTTATCCCCTCAAATTTTTCGACAGCATTGTTTACAACGATCGGAGTCGTCTTGTGCTTCTTTATTTTCGGCACGGTAAGCGCCCTTTTACTATGAGTAGGAAGCGGCTCTGTTTTTGTTTTTCCGTCATATTTTATTTTATCGCTTCTTAAAACCAATTTCAGAATATATGAACCGTCCTCATATTTTGTAGAAAATTTTAAAATATCCTTTGCTCTTACCGTACTGTATTTAGCTGTCGGCTGAACAAGGCTTTCAACCGTAACGTCACCGCTTGCACCGTCTTTAAATCGGTAAACAGTTTCAAGCTTGCCCGAAAAAAGATTCATCATGTTTTTTATTGTTCTTGTAAGCGAGGTTTTTGAACAGGATATAGTTTCGGTTTCTACGGTTTTTTTATAGGAAATTTTTATATCCTTTTCGCTTTTAAAATCATTTAGCTTTGTGTTATAAAGCTTTGCCGCCTGGGCTTTCGTTCTCACAACGGAATCCGTGTCGGTAAAATCAGAAAAAATTTCGCTGAACTTACCGTAGGCCGCAGCGCCCTCAATAGCTCTTACGGCTCTGACCTTAAACGAAAAAAGGGTGTCTTTTGAAAGTCCGCCAATCTTAATTTCAGTCTTTTCGGTTGTATTTGACAAAATAAATTTGTTCTGCTGCTCGTTATAGATCCAAGCTTCATATGAGGTTGCGCCTTTAACGGCAGGCCAGGCAAGAGTTATGCTGTCCTTTTCAATGTCTGACGTAAAAACTCCGCTGACCTTTTCCGGTGAGGTTACAGCCTGAAGCTCTTCGCTTTTTTTTGAATAATAGGTTTTGTCCTCGGTGAACTTAATTGAGCGCACAACAAATTTGTAAGTTGTGCCGGGTTTTAAATCTGAAGCTTTGTATTTTGCTTCTTCCTTTATCGCAAGCGTCTTGTATTTGTTTTCTTTTTCATCGAATATGTAAACTGCATATGCGTCCGCCCCGTCAACCTTTTTCCAGTGCATTGTTATAGAATTTTCGCTCATTTGGTAGGCTTCAAGGCTTTCGACCTTGTCGGGTCTGTTATTCTGTTCGGCCATCGTTTCCCTAAGCGCTTCGGTTGTTTCTTTTTCACCAAAAGCAGGAAATGCTGCCATAAATACGAGCAACGCTGAAATCAATAATGTTATTAACCTTTTCATGGTTTCACCTCCAATATACAATCACGCTTATGGCTTTCCTAAATTTGTTTTTTCAAAATTTCATCTGCAAAAGCTTTCATCTCGGGCGGCATCGGCGCTTCACATATAATTTCTTTTCCGCTTATCGGGTGAAAAAGCGACAGCCTTGCACAATGAAGAGCCTGATGGCAGATTCTTTCGTCCGGCTGACCGTACATTGTGTCGCCGAGAAGGGGTGTGCCGAGTGAGGAAAAATGAACCCTTATCTGATGCGTTCTGCCCGTTTCAAGGCGTATTTTCAAAACAGTAAGCTCTTTGTTGCTTCCGAGAGCCTCCCAATGCGTTACGGCATAATCGCCG
>CANQLQ010000215.1 GCA_947624755.1 uncultured Clostridia bacterium
CTGTGTGTTTCAAGAACAACGAGATCGCCGACCGTCAGTCTGCCGTAAAGCCAGTTGCCGGTAACATTGTAAATCGAATCGAGCGCCTGGTCAACGGAGCGAAGATTGAGGGCGCCGATAAGAGGAATGTCAATGTAGATGTCCTGATCCGCAAGAAGAACATCGAGTTTGTCGAGAAGAAGCGTTGACTTCTGCTCTTTGGTAAGCTCAACCTTGTCAATCTCGTTGTATTGCTCCATAATAGCATCGTCCAGATAAGGTGCGGACACCGCGGACGAAATTATCGAGAAGGAGCTAAACAACATAGCTATCGACAAAACGACACTCAAGATCTTTACTTTTGTGTGCCTCATGTAAAAGACACCTCCTTAAAAAATTTTTCAAGTCCGGACTTTTTGTAATATTACGTATCTGTTGCAGACAAACTACGGCTTGCCCAAAGTCCAAAAAAAGATAAGCTTTCATTTGTCCGCAATTATGCTGCAATGCTATTCCCCCTTTTGAATGAATTATTTATTATAAAAACCGTATTCAATGACATTCTGTTATTTATTATGTTTTTGAATGTCATCACGCAATACGATTTATTATAACCGGACGTTAAGCGCAGTAATAAGCTTTTTACTGCCGCGCGAAGTCTATATCGGCAATATATTCGTCAAACCTGTCGGCTTCGGTCAGTTCGCCGTTCTTCGCCGTTACGGTGATCATCAGAGTTCGTCCGCTGACCTGTGCCGCATATGTATATGTCGTAAGCGTAACGCCGTCGTCTCCCGGAATCTCAATGCCGAAGCGTTTCATTTCGATATCGGCAATCGTTATGTCCTTTAATTCGTCCTTAACAACGCCGAGCGTTTTATATGAGTTATAGGTTTTTTCAACATAGGTGTCGAAATCAGCAGCAGATTCCGTTTTATCCATAATGTTCAGTTGTACCGTTCCCTGCTTATTTTCAAGCAGCGGATCCGTACCTTTTGACTTTATTTCAAAATCCTTGGGAATTTCATAGTTATACGCCGGAGTTTTTATCGTGTCTTTATCCACAATCAAATAATCGTCGGAAACAGCGGTTGTAACGGCGCTGCTGGTTTCGTCCTGTGTTGCGGCAGCGGTATCGCTCTGTGAAGCGGCAGCGGTGTCGCTCTGTGAAGCGGATTCATCTTTGCTGTTTTTATCTTCCGTCGATTCATACTCTTTTCCTTGCGTGCCGGCAACAACAGCCGGTAAGTTTTTACACGCGGTGAAAACGAATACCATTGCGAAAATCAGTGTTATTGCTACAAAACGCTTCATTAAAATTCCTCCCTATGCGATTTCCAATTCGTTGTTTTTAACTGTCTGAACTTTTCCTTAAGATACCGAATATCTTCAAAGAATTTATCTCCTTAAAAGTCCTTTCATATATATAGTTCGCTTTAAGGCCAAAGTGTGACACTTTTTTTTAAAAAAATTTCAAATTTTTTAAAAAAAGTTCCCGATTCCGCTTTTTAACGGAATCGGGAACTAAAATATACTTGTTATTTTGTCTCACCTTATACAATATTTGAGGTATTGTCTATTGTTTGAGTTGATAAAATATTTTTCTTAGCGTAATGCTTACAAGTGACGCGATATTGACACGCGCTCGGAACGGTAACGGTTTTTGATAATTTATACCCATATGAATCTGCATATAAATCCGTGTAGGTCAAATACTCGCTCCATGATGCCGAGCTTGAGGGTCTGTACTGGATCACAACTTCTTTAAATCCGCATTTGACCACCGTGCTAATGCAATCAGTTTTTCCCGTAATAATAAGCTTGTCTCCGCTTTTTTGAACGGCGATTGAATAAAAATTTATTAACCCTGTGGCATATGGTGAAACTGTATTATTAGGATTCAATGCCATAATATTGTCAAATTCTTCCTGAGTAAGCGTTATATCCTGCCACTCGGGCCGAACTTCTCCGTCCTCGGCAAAAGCTGTAAGGCTGCCGCACAACAAAACAACCGATAAACAAACGATAAATGTTGAGTAAAGTATTTTTTTCATATGTACCATCCTTTATTTTAGTGAATTTGCAATTTCTACAGCAGTATAAATATCACAGTTTCTTAATGTAATATAATAATCGGTATTGTTATCCAAGTAGCGTATTGATGTATCATCATTATTGCCAAAAACAATGACGTCAAGACCGTTTACACTGACTTGTTCAACGTGTTTATACTTCGATGATACCTTGTCCTCTCCTGCAACGGCAGATGTTATTTCATCATATCGCGTAATAATTATACCACCGTTTATTTTTGATTCGGTATCTTCAATATCTATTTTTACCGATGTTAAGTGGTCACCCTCCTGAGCAAAAATGTCTTTTGAGTAATTATAGTTTAATAAATCTTTCGGTAAAATTACATTTTCAAACCCCCGTTCTTGTAATTCTTTTATCAAATTCGTATCATTATCCGAATAATGATTCGCATTTGTGCACCCTTTACGCAAATCCATATTAAAATAATCAGAATAAAATTGCACGATTTTATCGGACACTTTGTTATGGGAAAATGCGGCGGCAATGGGAATGGCAACCGCGATTACCAACGTAATTATCGCGGCGACAGCCAATACCCTGCGTACTTTTATTCGCGTCTGTTTCTTTTCAGCACGGTCATATTTTTGTTTTTGCTTTTTCTCCTGTTCGGCATATCCCTTTTCAAGAATATCCATACACAGGTCAACCAATTCTCCATCCATTTCATCCGGATCTTTTTTCAATTCTTCATCCATAAGACGATTTATTTCATCAAGAGGGATTGGAAAAGATATAGCATTTAAAGCTTTTATGTATGTTTTTGTTTTCATCAAATCATCCTCTATAATATTAGTTCACTTTTCATTGATTTTGTGACACTTTTTTTCAAACTTTTTGAAAAAATTTTTTATAGCGCTTTTTTACTTTATCTTTTTTGCTATTTTACGAATATGCTCACACACTCGATGAACTCTTTGCCTGACGGTAAACTCAGTTATATGCAAAATATCAGCAATTTCTTTTGTTGTCAGACCGTCTTCAAAAGCATATTGCATCAGTGTTTTTTCTTTATCCTTTAATTTATCCCTACACACGCTGTCCAGATTCTCAAAAAAAACTTGTTCCTCAAAATCTTCAACAAAATCGGTATCGTCCGGCAATGAGTTCTCAAATTCCGCTAAGTCAATCAATCTTTCTCTGTCATTGTATACGTCTTTATATTTTTTTGCGATTCTCTTATAAAGCGTTCCGTACAGCCATGTTTGGGGATTATTTGGCAATCCGCTCTCGTCAACCTTTTTACATAAGGCTAAGAAAACTTCTGAAATAACATCGTCTATTTCGTCCGGCATACTTTGCAATTTTATATTACACAATTGCCGAAGACGTGGTTCATATTGCTTCCACAACTCTTCGCATAGCATGGTGTCAATAGTTTCCACAGACTCATTACCTCCTAATGTTGTCTCTTAAAGCGGGTTTTAACGACTATATTACGTCTATTATAACAATTCTTTCATCTTTTGTACAGTCCTAAAGTAATTCTTAAACGAATTTTTATTGAAGAATTTTGTTATTTTTTTAGACTACCGCATAATAAAACATCAAAATCGCGGCCGAAAATATTTGATAAATCAATTAAAACCTGTAAGCTTACCATAGGGGGATAAAGCACAAACCGTTCTATAGACGAAAGCAACCCGGCTTGGCAGGCATCGGCGGACATCGTCCGCAGGCACGCATGGCGTGCAGCAATTACGCGAAGTAGTTTATGCAGGCTTTTACTATTACGCCGCGAAAAAAAGTCTATTACAGACTAAGACAAAAAAGAACAAAGTATAATTTGGAAAA
>CANQLQ010000216.1 GCA_947624755.1 uncultured Clostridia bacterium
TATTAAGAAAAGTTATAAGCATAGGACTTATTACTGCCGCAGCGCTCATTCCGGCAAAACCGGTTCCGAGTCCTGCGCCGATACCGGCAATAAAACAAACTATGAATTTAACAAGCATTTATTTAATCCTTCTGTTATTTTTTAACCACAGAAACATAGGCGGTATATTCACCGTAAATCCAACAGCCTTTTAAATCTTTATTCATTATCGAAATATTTGAAACTCTTATTTTCTGAGCCGCAGTCTTTTCAAGATCAAGCTTGGAAACATTGATTTCAATTTGAAGGTCATCGGCAGTTATCTTTTCCAGTTCGTCGGCGGATCCGATAACCGTAATTTCATCAATTGTACCTTTTTTATTGTCAATTGTATATTCGTAATCATTGGACTGATTGAGAATTACAACATTGGCGGGAATTTGCGAGAAAACTTTTTTTGAAAGCGAAGAAAAATCAATAGTCACATCAAATTTTTCAATTTCTTCGGCAATATTCGCACCGTTGGTCTCATCAACTTTAAAAGTGAATTTGTTTACTGAGTTATCAAGCTTTCTAAAGTCAATCGTACCGACATTAAGCGCTTCACTTTCGTCTTCAAGGGGGTTATACGAAATTTTTACCTGTGACGGTGAAATTGTAAATTTCGGCGGATCGTTCTCATATTCAGAGGGCTGATTGACGAATTTTACCGCTGTTGAAACTGTTTTAAAAGCCGAAACGGGTATGGTGATTGAAGCGGGGTTCGTTTCTTCATCTACCGAAGCGCAGGAGAGAAATTGAGAACCTGTTTCGTTGTTAAGTTCATATACAAGCTTTGCGGAAAAATCTTTTGTTGCCGTCAAAGGGATTTCCTTTTCGTCAATTTCCGCTTCAAAATAAACTTTATTTATATTTTGTACAACGGTCGCAGGACCGCTGACATCAACGGTACTCATTGAAGCTACGGGCTGGCCGACAACATAACCATCGGTTGTAAGCTCATCGAACGCTTTATTTACCTTCGCTTCAACATTGAAAGTATCGGTTATTTCACGGTCATAAAACACGGTGATCGTTGAAGGATAAAGACCGGTTACCGACACATCCGTATCGTCGCTTCTTGCAGTAAGATTGATAACCTTATATCCTGCCGTGTCAACATATCCTGTTGCGGCTTCAACGATAATATTGGTTTTTGAAAAAGAGGATGAGCTGATATCATAGCTTTTACCCGAAACGGTTACGTCAACATATAAGTCCTCATCATTTACAAAGGTGACAAAATCATTAACCTGTGCAAGAGAGCTGTCTATAGTTACCTTTACATCGGAAATTGTTCGGGTTGAATTTTCGCTGAAATTGACCTTTACCGCCGTCCACAAGGCAAATGCCAAAAGCAGAGAAAATACCAAAAGAAACTTGTTGTTATAAAACAGATTTTCAAAAGAAAATTTTCTGCTTTTCATCGTAGTTCCGCATAACGCATTAAGTTGATTTAAGCGTTATTTCCTTTCTGCTGATCTTCGTCCTTTTTCCTGTGCAGCTTATTTTTTTGTTCATTTTCCTCGGGAACAAGAAATTTCGTCAATATTTCAATAAGTTCAACCTGCGTGACATCACGTTCGAGAGCTCCGTCTTGTGCAATTGAAATTGAACCTGTTTCTTCGGAAACGACAACAATTACCGCATCCGAGCGTTCGCTCATACCAAGCGCAGCCCTGTGCCTTGTTCCAAGCTCACGGCTTACGGAATTTTCGGTAAGCGGTAAAATACAGCCGGCGCTTTCAATACGGTTATTTTTAATAATAATTGCGCCGTCATGCAGGGGCGCTTTGGGGAAAAATATATTTTCAATAACAGGCGACGAAATTTCCGCATCAATTTTACTGCCGCTTGAAACAACTTCACCGAGAGAACCTTTTCCTTCAAAAACAATAAGGGCGCCTACTTTATCTTCGCTCATTCTTGTACACGCCATTGCAACCTCAAGGATAGCTTTATGAATGTTTTCGTTATCAATTGACCTAAGCTTTGAAAAAAGCGAAAGCTTTGTCAGTCCTCCCCTTCCGAAAGTTTCAATCGCATGACGTATTTCAGGTTGAAAGAGCAAAATCATAACAATTACGATATCGCTGAACAGACGGCTGAAAATGTAGGTGATTGTCGAAAGATTGAGAGCGGAAACAATCAGATAAAGAAGCAAAAGCAAAACTATACCTTTTACAAGGTGTATTGCCCTTGTCTGTCTGAAAAGCTTGGTACAAAAATAAATAAGAAAAGTAATAAGAACAATATCTAAAACATCATTCCATCTCATTGACAAAATAAGCTTGGATATATTAGAAATCACATTTTGAAAAAAAGCCTGCAACTTTACTCACCTGCCATTCATTTCACATCAATAAAGAGGTTTTTAACTTTGACTTTTATAAAATATATCATACAAAATTAAACAAGCATTAAAAGCACAAATTTTGTCATTTATTCTATTTAATTTTAACATAATTTTTTGTTCTTTGCAATTTTATTAAGACAAAAAGACAAACATTTCATATCTTTTTTCGTTGTAAAAATTCCAGGGCTTATTCTTACAGTTCCGTCTTTATCGGTTTTATACGTTGTATGAGCAAGATTTGAGCAATGATAGCCGCCTCTTGCTGCTATATTAAATGATGAAAGAGCCTCACATATTTCCTCGCTGTGAATATTTTTAAAGCAGACTGAAATTAAAGAGGAATATTTATCCGAGTGCATATTATCAAAAACATTTAAAGACGAAATATTCTTTGCATCATTTATAAAAATTTTTATAAGCTCTTTTTCGTGTTCATAAATTGCCGACTCTCCGCCGCAATGTCCGATAAAATCAATTCCGGCCGAAATTCCTGCAATACCCGGAAGATTCAGCGTTCCGCTTTCAAATTTGTCGGGTAAAATTTCAGGCTGGCTTTTTTCAAGCGATAAGCTTCCTGTTCCGCCCTCGATAAGACTTTGCGGAACTACCGAACCGCCGAGGATCATTATGCCTGTACCTACAGGGCCGAATAAACCTTTGTGTCCCGGCATACACAGCACGTCAATACCGCTTTCTCTGAGATTATACTTTAGCGTCCCTGCCGACTGAGCGGCATCTACAACAAAAAATATGCCGGCTTTTTTAGCGAGTTTCGCAATTTTTTCAATCGGAAGAACCGTTCCGAAAACATTGGAAACGGCAGTGCAGACTATAAGCCTCGTTTGAGGACAAATAAGCTTTTTAAAATTAAGCAAGGTCAGTTCATCGTCATTTGCATCGACATAAGCTACGCTGTATGAAATTTGACCGTTTTGCCTGAGCTTTTCCAGCGGTCTTAATACGCTGTTATGCTCAAGAGAAGAAATAATAACGTGATCTCCCTTTTTGAGAAGTCCCTTTATTGCAATATTTAAAGATTCGGTACAGTTTTTCGTAAAAATTACATTTTCGGGTTCACAGCCAAACATTTGCGAAATTTTATCTCTGCACTTAAAAATTATTTTTCCTGCGTCAGCCGATAGGCTATATCCTCCCCTTCCCGGGTTTGCAAAGCACAGGGTCGATTTATAAACAGCATCGGCAACGGCTGTGGGTTTTGGAAAAGATGTCGCCGCATTGTCAAGATAGATCACCTGTTACCACCAAAGCTTTCAATGCCAAGATTCGGTATTAAATTGGTATTAATAATTTCAAATGCCTCATAAATATCGGATTTTACAAACAGGGCAAAATTACAGCCTTCTTTGTGGTTAGGATTGGGGTTTCTTTTCAAAATTGATTTTATATTATAACGGGAAAGAAGCAATACTGCCTTTTCCCCGTAAGTCTGATTGGCAAATTTTATATAGGTCACAATATC
>CANQLQ010000217.1 GCA_947624755.1 uncultured Clostridia bacterium
CTTTGATACCGGTGTAAGATTGCCAAAATCGGTATATGAGCGCGGATACAGATGTATAAGATCATAAAGGTTTTCAACATCAAGCTTTGAAAAAAGCTTTGCTCTTTTTTCTCCAACGCCTTTTACATATCGAACAGGTGTGTCATAGAGATTCATTTATATTGCCTTTCTTTTGGGGAGCGCCGATTTATTCGGGTTTCTGTAAGGGACTGTCTCACTGCGGTGAGCGGGCGATGCCTGCAGCGTGCTATTTTTGGTTTTTCATAAGCTGCATATTGTCGATTTTTATATCTGTGAGAAGACCGTATCTCATTGCAAAGCCCAATGCCTGATTCGGAAAATTGGTGTGCAGATGAACTTTAACTACCGTGTCGTCTTCAACAACGGCAATACTGTCACCGATTTTTTCAAGATTGTTTTCAAGAAGCGAGATAGGAAATGAGTTTTCTTTCATTATTAAAAATTCTGTACAATAAGTATAGTCATCTTCATGCACAGCCGAAAGTTTGCGAAATGTTACGTTCGGAGCAATCATACTGTTGTCGTTTTTTCCGCAAAGAACTTCTTTTACCGCAAGAATTATATAATATAGACCGAGTGCGCCCGAGTCGGGAGTTTTTTCGCTTTTAAGTTCAGGCATAGCGTCTTTGGTTTTTTCAAGAGCCAACGCGCAGGCCGAAGATATATTTATCCATGCGTTGACAAAGCTTTCCTGCATATTCTTTGAAGCTTCATTTTTTGCGGCAGCCACAATGCTGAGAATCGTTCCTTCATAAATAGGGTTTGACAAAGAAGCCTCGGCTTGCTTTAAAGCGCTGTCAAAAGCTGCGTAAAGATGCTTTGATGAAAGTTCACCGATGTCCTTGACATAATCGGAAAAACCTTTGAACAAAACCGAAAGAATCACACCGGAATTACCCCTCGCAGAGCGAAGCATTGCCTTGGCACATTTTGAAAGGATAACCGGTACGCTGCTGTCTCTGTCATATTTGACGGCTTCGGCGCCGGCCTTCATAGTTCTTGTCATATTTGAGCCCGTGTCGCCGTCCGCAACGGGGAATACATTGATTTCATCAAGAGTTTTCCTTGAAAGCATAAGCTTGTTGTATCCGGAAAAAATGGATTTTATTACTATTTCGCTCTCAGTCATTATTATCACCCACTTAAAAAATACGGAATCTTTCCTAATAAAAAGCGCTGATAAAGGCAGAACTTTCTTAGGAATATCCGCCTTAATCAGAAATTCCTTATGTAAAAGAGTGAACCCGTGGACGATTTCAATGACCTGTTATTCTGAAACAGACCACGAATAAATGTTGGAAAAAATATTATTTTCACTTATCGAACCTTCATAACGAAGCTCTCTTGAATAATACGCAATGCCGCTTCTGTAACAAATCGGTATAAACGGCATATATTCATCAAAAACTTCGCAAAAGGTCGTTATATCAATTTTACCACAGCTAAAGTCATAATATGCATTTTTCACCGCACAATTAAAATCAATACCGAAACGAGCCGATCCGTCTTCAGAAAAAAAGGGCGAAAGATCCATATTATTTGTAAGCTTTATTTCACCGAGATATAAGTCAAAATCGTTCTTAAAAAGCCTTTCTTTGAATTCGTCAAAATTAAGAACAGAAAGTTCAACACCGATTCCCGCTTTTTTAAGAGTGTTTCTTATTTCTTTTGCAATAGCAACTTTGCGGCTGTCGCTGCCGCTTACAATGAAGCGTAAATTTAGAAATTCAAAATCTTTTGAGCGGACATCATTGTCGGAATAAGCATAAATATATCCGCTCTTTTCAAGAAGTTCTTCCGAAGCGGCGCTGTCTGTCTCAGGAACAGAAAAACCGGCATTTTGCACCTCGGTCCACGCCGGGTTAAACACCGTTGCGCAGGGCTTTGCGTCAGCCGAATAAGCTAATGAGCTAAGAGCAGTTCTGTCAATAAGATTGATAACGGCATTTTTTACATTTTCGTCTTTGAGAGCTTCGCTTTGACTGTTGAAAGAGAGATAGACAAGATTGTTAAGACTTACCGAAACGGTATTCGCATTGATTTTGTATTCATCGGCGCCGTCCGAAAGATCATCAAACGCAAAGGTCAAATCACCGATTTGAATGAGATAATATTCATTTTCAACCTCGTTTATATCGAGAAGCCCGATTTCGTCAAGCTCCATTTCTTCGTTGAGCGTATAATTTTCATTCTTTTTGAGCCGGTAGCCGTCACCGTCTTTTTTTATAATATATCTTCCGCTTCCAACAGGCGGTTTATTATTATTTGAACCCTCGAGTATAATCGGAAAATCAAGGCAATTAATACAAAAGATATCATCTCTTGAAAGTTGAAAAACAACTTCCGAATTTTCAGAAACTGCCGATTCAAAGCCGGAAAGTCTTGCCGAATAAAAATCGCTTTGCTTTGCAAGCTCAAATGAATAAACAACATCCGACGCATCAAGTGAAGTTTTATTTGAAAATAATATATCGTCTCTGAGTTTTACCCTGAGAGTTTTTCCGCTTTTTTCAAATGAATCGGCAATAACCGGCACAGCGTTATATGAGCTGTCAAGCCTGAAAAGCGAGTCGTAAACCAGAGTTGAAATATTTATATTAGTTCTGCTTTGAGTCATATAAGGATTAAGCGATTCCTCACCGTAGTAACCGAGAATAACTTCTTTCTGCGGTTCGTTTTCGGATGTTTCAGCTATATAAGTCTCCGTATTCAAAGTCTCGGGAGAGTCGGTATTTTGGTTTGCGTCATTGTTACCGCAAGAGCAAAGAAAAACAAAACATATGAAAATAAGAATACATAATATTTTTTTCATTTTCCTATTCCTTTCGGAAATTTTCCGTTTAGAAAAGTATGATTCTTTCGATATCGGTACATTTTCCGCTTTTTTCATCAATTACGAAAAGACAGGCATTTATGGAACATTCATTATTATCCGCAGTATCAAAACGTGCCGGAAGATTGGTACGGAATTTATTAATGATTATTTCTTTTTCAATGCCGAGAACACTTTCGTAAGGTCCGCACATTCCGACATCGGTAATATATCCCGTACCGCCCTTTAAAATACATTCGTCAGCGGTCTGAACGTGAGTATGAGTTCCGAAAACAGCGGAGACCTTGCCGTCAAGAAAAAAGCCCATCGCCCTTTTTTCAGATGTTGTTTCGGCGTGAAAATCTACAAAAACCGTTTTACAGCCTTCGGTTTCGTCAAGAGCGCGAAGAACGGCGTGAAAGGGATTTTCGACCGCTTCCATAAACATTGTGCCGACAAGATTGATTACCGCAATTTTTGTCCTGCCCAAATCAACCACGCTTACACCCTTCCCCGGCGCGCCTGCCGGATAGTTAAAGGGTCTTATTATGTCATCACGTTCATCAAGGAAAGAATAGACTTCCTGTCTTCTGAAAGAATGATTTCCGCCTGTAATAAAATCAACACCGCTTGAAAAAAGAAACTCTGCGCTGCCGGGAGTAACTCCGTTGCCTTTTGCGGAATTTTCACCGTTGGCAATGCAAAAATCCACCGCTTTAATTTTTTTTAGCCAAGGGAGCTTTTTGCGGACAAATTCACAGCCCGAAGATGAAACTACATCTCCAAGTACAAGGACATTCATAACTTAATTCTCCAATGCGAGGTTATATATATTCGCTTACATCAAAATCATCATCGTTGGGATAATAATCCCAGCCATCATAGTAATTTGCGTTATCTTTTGCAATATACGGAAGTTCTTCAATAACCTCAAGCTTTCTGCCTGCCATCCAAAGCGAAGGTGTAATTCTAAGCGTATAACCGCAGCCGGAGGGTGTCATCCACTCATGAGCATGG
>CANQLQ010000218.1 GCA_947624755.1 uncultured Clostridia bacterium
TTTAGTCGCTTAACATTTTACCACGGTTTCTATTATGGGTCTACTTTTTTGGTCACTTTATTTTACAACTTACCAAAATTTATTGCAAACACCTTACGCACATTTCGCGCACTGTTTAACTGCTGCTTCGCACAAAAAAATTAACAGTTCTAAATTCTTTACAGAGAACATTATTCTTGCTTTTAGTAATACAATATGGTATGCTTTAGTTGCGAATTTTTCAGGAGGGAACTTATATGAAAAAAGTCTATACGGTTGCAACGGCTCATCTTGATACGGTATGGAGCTGGGATTTTGAAAAAACGGTCGGCGATTATATCTATAACACGCTTGTGCGCAACTTTGAACTTTTTGAAAAATATCCGACTTATACTTTTTCTTTTGAAGGCTCGTACCGTTATGAGCTTATGGAAGAATACTATCCCGAACTTTTCAAAAAGCTTAAAGAATATGTAAATCAGGGCAGATGGAATGTCTGCGGATCGTCATTTGAAAACGGTGATGTCAACATTCCTTCACCCGAGGCACTTTTTAGAAATATTCTTTTTGGAAACTCATATTTTAACGAAAAATTCGGTAAGCGCTCTCTTGATATCTTCCTTCCTGATTGCTTCGGCTTTGGCTGGGCGCTTCCGAGCATTGCCGCTCACGCAAACATCAAAGGCTTCACCACCCAAAAGCTCGCTTGGGGAAGTGCATACGGCATTCCGTTCGATATCGGCCGCTGGAAAGGCGTTGACGGAAAAGAAATTTACGCAAGCGTAAATGCCCATAGTTATAACCATACTTTCTTTAACCTTAGAAATTGGAAGGTTGTTACCGATAAGCTTCGTGAAAACGAAAAATATGACCTTGACGCAACCTTTGTTTTCCACGGAACGGGTGACAGAGGCGGCGCTCCGAGTGAAATGTCGGTAAAATATGTTGAAAAGGAAATAAAGAAAAACGGCAAGAGCAATATTGAAGTTATCGCTTCGCCTGCGGATAAAATCTACCGTGATATTGACGAAACATTTACAGACGAACAAAAGAAAAAACTTCCCGTTTGGGAAAACGAGCTTGTAATGACCAACCACGCTGTCGGCGGCTACACATCAAGGGCGGTCGGAAAACGCTGGAACAGACGCTGCGAAGAGCTTGCCGACGTTGCTGAACGAGGCAGTGTTATGTCAGACTATCTCGGCCTTTATGACTATAACCAAAAAAGCCTTGAACGGTCGTGGAAGCGTTTTATCGCTCACCAGTTTCATGACGATATTCCCGGAACATCGTGCCAAAGGGTGTACAAGCGTTCATGGAATGACTACGCGATGTCGATGAATCAGTTCACAAACGAAATTGAAGCTTCGGTAGCTCCGGTCTCGTCACTTATGAAAACCGATTTCTGCAAGGGCTATCCTGTAATGGTATACAACCCGATTGAAGCGCAGAGAAAGGGTACTGTTTCAGCCCGTATCAGTGACCATTCGGATAGCTTTGCCAGAGTTTTCGATGAAAACGGCAAAGAAGTCAAAAGCCAAACAAGAATGATTGACGACGGAATAATGGAAGTTATTTTTATCGCTGACGTAAAAAGTCTCGGAACAAGAATTTATGACATTAGAATGAGTGACGTTCCCTGCCTTATTGAAAGCTCACTTCGCGTTACCGAAAGAACGCTTGAAAACGAAAAATATTTTGTAACTTTAAACGATAACGGCGATATCGCTTCAATCATTGACAAAAACCTTGACGAAAAAGAGCTTCTTAAAGAGCCTGTTTCAATGGGACTTTTCGACTATGACGGTTCAAAAAGCTGGCCTGCGTGGGAGCTTGAATACAAAGAATGTAACAGACCTGCCGACAGGACGGCAAAGGTTTCTTCGATAAAAATTAAAGAAAACGGAGCCGCAAGGGTTTCGCTTGAAGTTATACAAAGGGACGGAAAAAGTACTTTTAGTAATATTATTTCACTAACAGACGGCGGTGAAGCGGTTGAAGTACAAAGCGAAATTGAATGGCAGTCGCTTCGCACAATGGCAAAGAACAAATTCTCTTTCACAGCAGAAAACGAAAAGGCGACCTACGACCTTGGTCTTGGCTCAATAGAGAGAGGAAACATGACCGAAAAGCTTTTTGAAGTCCCGGCTCAGAAATGGGCGGACATAACCGACAAAAGCGGCTCTTTCGGCGTATCGGTAATCAGCGAATGTAAATACGGGTGGGACAAGTTTGATGACAACACCCTTCGTATGACTGTTCTTCACACACCGAGAAAGAATTACCGTATTGACTCAATGCAGTCGTTTATGGACCTCGGTCTTAACCGTTATTCTTTTGCAATTTTCAGCCACGAAGGAAAGGTTGGTACAGCTACACAGCTTGAAGCAAGAAAATTTATCACAGCGATGACTGCTTACCTTTGCGAAAAGCACGACGGTATAATTGGTACGCAGTATTCATTCGGTGAAGTATCGACCAATGACGTAATAGTAAGAGCGATTAAAAAGGCGGAAAACAGTGATGAAATTGTTGTCCGTCTCGGTGAAGGGGCGAAAAAAGAGGTCAAAAACTTTACTCTTTCGCTCGGTGAAGGGATTGAATCCGCACGAGAAATTTATGCAAGCGAAGAGAACCTCGGAGAAGCTTCGGTCAAAGATGCAAAGCTTGTGACAAATTTTGCACCGTATGAGATAAAATCGTTTGCTTTGAAGCTTAGGCCATCATCGGTAAGCGGCAAAAAAGCTGTCTGCAAACCGCTTGGACTTGACTTTAATAAAAATATTATTACAAAGCAAGGCGCATCAGGTGATTTTGAATATACCGTGCCGTATGAAATTATGCCGAAAGAAATCACTGCAAACGGCGTAACATTCAGCTTTGACAAAGACGGCAAAAACGCAGTTTCGGCAAACGGCCAAACTTTTGAAATAGAAGACGGGACAAGCAAAATTGTTTTTCTTTGCTCCTGCCTTGACGGTGACAAAAAGGTCAAGTTTATGCTTGACAGCAAAAGTATTTTAAAGGTAGTAAACAGCGCGTTTGAACGCTTTGCAAAATGGGATCTTTACGATTTTAACCAGACCGCAAACATCAAAAAGGGCAAGCTTGGCTTTGAAGCGACACACAGTCACAAAGACGGAAAAGATGCGATAGCAAAGGGTATGTATTTCTATCTTTGCGAGGTACAGGTCAACGGTGAAAAAACGATAACGCTCCCGACAGACGATGATATTGTGATTATCGGCGCTGTTATGTTTAAAGGTTCAAAGGCGAAGCTTATAACTTCGACATATGACGAGGTAAGCGAAAGACCGTTCAACTTTAGTCTTACATCGAAGCAGAAGGCTGAATATTATTATGGAAAAGCTGTATGGCGTCTAAACGACAAAGGCAACTTCATCAGCCACAACAACAACGGCAAAACCTATTAGCAGGCATCGCCTGCGGGAGTTACGCGGAGTAGATTTATGCAAACTTTTACTTTTATACCGCGAAACGACTTGCGTTATTAACCATAAAAGTTTTAGTCAGCAGGCATCGCCCTCGGGAGTTACGCGGGCACGCATGGCGTGCGGCAATTACGCGGAGTAGATTATACAGACTTTTACTATTATGCCGCGAAACGACTTGAGTTGTTAATTATAAAAATTTTAATCAGTAAGCATCGTACGCAGAAGTTACACGGGGAAGTTTTATGTAAGTCTTGATACTAACACTACGGCACGCGTAGGGGCGACCCCATGTGGTCGCCCACGGGCATCGCCCGCACGAGTTACGCGAAACAGATTTATACAGGCTTTTACTATTACGCCGCGAAAAAAGTCTATTACAGACTAAGACAAAAAA
>CANQLQ010000219.1 GCA_947624755.1 uncultured Clostridia bacterium
ATAAGGCTTGTTTGTGTAGATTGATTCTTTTCTAAAATTAAAATTGTTTTGGGCGACCTACGCGTGCAGTGGTGTGAGTATCAAGACTTATATAAATCTTACCTGTGTAACCGCCGTGGATGATGTCTCCTGAATAAAAATTTTACAGTTTACAACGCAAGTCGTTTCGCGGTTAAATAGTAAAAGCCTGCATAAATCTTACCCGTGTAATTCCTGTGGGCGATGCCCACCACGCCATGCGTGCCTGCGGACGATGTCCGCCGATGTCTGCCGATGCCTGCCTAATCAATATGAGCATTAGATTTAATCAGAACTTCCTTAATATTTAAAGAAATTAAATCAAAATGCTTTTTTATGTTGACAGGGCAAAATTTTATAGTATAATTACGAAGAAAGTATATGATAACTTGTCCTGCTTTTATAAGTTAAAATTAAAATTGCGCAGCAAAATTTATGAGGTAAAAATGAATACGATTTTATGGATAATATTTATCACGGCAATTTCCGGCGTTGTGGGAACAGGTATAGGCGGACTTGTCGGTGTACTTCTTAAAAAAGAAAGCAACAAGTCGGTAAGCCTGCTTCTGAGCTTTGCGGGCGGTGTAATGCTTAGTGTGGTCTGCTTCGATCTTATTTCCGAGGCAATAATGCCGGAAAATTCAAAAGAACAGATAAATATTTTTATCGTTATTGCGGGATTGTTTGTCGGCTACGGCGTTATTTTCCTTCTTAACGCCTTTATTGATAAGGTTACGAATCGTGAAGTTGAGCATATCGACAAGGAACATCCGAAAACAGCGGACAGTCTTGACGAGCTTATTCACGCCGACCATTTTGATGTTCACAAAAAAAGCAATTCGGCCTCTCAGCTTTTCATAGCCGGTCTTGTTATGGCTGCGGCAATTGCTCTGCACAACCTTCCCGAAGGTATGGTAATAGGAGCTTCTTTTGCAACGGCGATAAACAGCGAGATGCTTTCAAAAAGCGGAATTGTTATGGCAATAGTGATCGGTCTTCATAACATACCCGAAGGAATGGCGGTTTCGGTTCCGCTTTGTTCGGGCGGAATGTCGAAGCTTAAATCCGTTTTTGTAACGGCGGCTTCGGGCGCACCGACAATTCTCGGCGCTGTTATCGGCTATTATATCGGTATGGTAAGTCCGCTTGCTCTTTCGCTTGCCTTGTCTTTTGCAAGCGGCGCAATGCTCTATGTTGTTTTCGGTGAACTTCTTCCCGAGTCAATACTTATCTGGCGTTCAAAGCTTCCGGCTTTTGCAACATTGGTCGGTATGATAGTCGGCTTGCTTATAATTTGTCTATAATGAAAGAGTGGTAAAAATGAAAAAGATTATTGCGGTTGCTTTATGTCTTACGCTTGGTTTTTCTCTTCTTTGCGCCTGCTCAGGCAGTAATGATACATCAAGCGAGTCGGATAAAACAGTGGAAAATGTCGCACATCCGCAAGTTGAAGTAAAAATGGAAAACGGCGGTAAGTTTATACTTGAGCTTTATCCTGAATATGCGCCCGAAACTGTTGAGAATTTCCTCAATCTTGTAAACGAGGGCTTTTATAACGGTCTTACGTTCCACAGAGTAATGAAAGGCTTTATGGCTCAGGGCGGCGACCCGGAAGGCACGGGCAACGGAGGCAGCGAAAAGAAAATCAAAGGTGAATTTGCATCAAACGGCTTTACGAAAAATACACTATCGCACGAAAGAGGCGTTATTTCAATGGCAAGAAGTGCGAAAAATGATTCGGCTTCAAGTCAGTTCTTCATCTGCTATGCCGATGTAAGCGAATCGCTCGATGGAAACTATGCCGCTTTCGGAAAGGTTATCAAGGGAATGGAAGTTGTTGATGCATTCTGCGATGTGCCGATGACCTATAATATAAGGGGCGAAAAGGCTGTGCCGGTCGAACCGATTTATATTGACAGTATGACGCAGATAAAATAATACATTATATAATGAAAACGCTGAGTGAAGGAACCTCTGATTAAATCACGCATAAGGCTTAATACTCATCTTGCTTGCAAATATTCCGTAATACTTTGCCAAAATACTCGGCAATACACAAAGTATTGCCTGCGTTTTTGACTTTGTCTTACGAAAAATTTGCTAATCAATCTGAGCATTAGATTTAATCAGAACTTCCTTAATCTGCAATTACAAAGGAGTAACAAAAATGGAAAATTCACAGGTAAAAGTAAAAATGAAACACGGCGGAGAGTTTATTATTGAACTTTATCCGGAATATGCGCCGGCAACGGTCGAAAACTTTCTCAAGCTTGTAAACAGCAATTTTTATAACGGTCTTACCTTCCACAGAATCGTTGACGGCTTTATGGCTCAGGGCGGTGACCCGGAAGGAACAGGCATGGGCGGAAGCGACGAAACAATTAAAGGTGAGTTTGCTTCAAACGGCTTTACACAAAATAAACTTTCACACACAAGAGGCGTAATTTCAATGGCAAGAAGTATGATGAAGGATTCGGCTTCAAGCCAGTTCTTCATCTGCTATGACGATAAATGCTCGTTTCTTGACGGTGACTATGCCGCTTTTGGCAAGGTTATCGAAGGCATGGAAGTTGTTGACGCTTTTCTTGACGGAGAGTTTAGATTCAACTCAATGGGCGAGAGAGCAGTTCCGATAGAACCGGTTGTAATTGACACCATGGTTCAGATAAAATAACATATAAGGAATCACTGATTAATACAAGCTGCCCTACTTGACGGTAAATTATTCCGTCATTTTGCCCAAAAATTCTCGTTAATACATAAAGTATTGACTTTGATCTTTGGATCATAAAAAGAAACTTCCAAATTGGGGACAAAGTGTTTTCGCGGTGTAAAATATAAATTTATATAATTTCTATCCCGCGTAATTCATGCAGGCGATGCCTGCCGCCAATTAGGACACCTTGAATTAATCAGTGATTCCATATATGATAGAAAGGGAGCGATAAACCATTGCTCCCGAAAAAATTCTTGAATAAGATGAAGTTTTTTTGTAAACACACTTGACGAACTTTGTAATATGTGGTAAACTATCTGTACCTCTTGGAGAGGGCTTTATTTTTGTACCCGATTTTGAGGGAGGTCTCACCGGAAAAGCGTTAAGGTTTTTCCAAAATATTCCGAAAACATGGAGGTGCCGTTATGAGAGTAAAGGTTACTTTGGCTTGCTCAGAATGCAAGCAGCGCAACTACAACACCATGAAAAACAAAAAGAACAATCCTGACAGGTTGGAGATGAACAAATATTGCAGATTCTGCAAGAAACATACTCTCCACAAGGAAACAAAATAATCTCGGGAGGTAAAGCTAATGGCTGATAAAGAAAAAAAGGCTGCTGACTCAAAAGCAAACGAGACCGCAAGCGAAGAGAGCAAAGCTGCCGCTAAAGTTGCCAAAGCTGCAAAGAATGCAGGCAAAAAATCAGACAAGCCTAATATTTTCTCCCGTATGGGCAAAGGTGCGAAACGTTTCTTTAAAGATTTCAGAGGTGAATCAAAGAAGATCGTCTGGCCGGATGCCAAAACGGTTCTTAAAAGCACGGGTGTAGTACTCCTCGTTGTTGCAATTGTTGCAATCATCATCTGGGGTATAGATACCGGTCTTACAACAGGTATTTCCGGACTTAAGCATCTTGCAGCCGGCGAAGAGGAAACAACAGTTTCTGAAACGACTGAAGGAGAAGAGGCTGACGAAGCTGAAAGCAAAGCAGACGGTGAAGAAACAACTGCAAAAGCTGACGCTGAGACAACTGCCGAGGCAGAAACGACTGCCGAAGCA
>CANQLQ010000220.1 GCA_947624755.1 uncultured Clostridia bacterium
CGTTTTGCGAAGACGAAAAATATGCAATGCTCACTAAAAGAATAAGCGGCAAAATCAGGTAGAGCAGATTCCCCCATCTTCTGTTATCTTTTTTCAATATTCCGACACTCCTTTATGTAGGGTAGTTATTTTATGCCACAGTAAATATTATGGCTGTGATTTCATCTCTTTTCAATTGCTTCCGGCTTGAGTATTCCGATATAAGGTAAGTTCCTGTATTTTTGGTTATAATCAAGACCGTAACCTACAACGAACTGATTTTGAACTTCGGAACCAATATATTTGGCTGATATTTCGACCGATCTTCTTGAGGGTTTGTCAAGAAGGGTACAAATTTCAATACTTTCAGGTTCTTTAAGGCGAAGAAACTCCGTAAGCTTTTTAAGTGTTCTTCCGCTGTCAAGGATATCTTCTACAATAAGAACGTTCCAGCCTCTTATATCGGAAGAAAGATCCTTTGTGATTTTTACTTCACCGTTCGATCTTGTTTCCGAGCCATAGCTTTCGGCGGCAAGGAAGTCTATCTTGCAAGGAATTGTAATATGCTTCATAAGGTCACTCATAAACATAATCGAACCTTTGAGAACACAAACGAGCAAAAGATTTTTACCTTTATAGTCTTCGCTTATTTGTTTTCCGATGCTGCTGACAATTTCTTCAAGCTGTTCTTCGCTGTAAAAAATTTCGCCGATGTCGTCTCTCATATTATACACGTTTCAAGCCCTCAGCTACAAAATGTAACTGCCTTTCTTTTTTATTCAGTCATTTGTTTTATCAAAAGGATTTTTTTTGTTTCTTTTTGCACAACATATTTTGCATTAGTTCCGAGACTTTCAACCCAAAGAATTTCATTACCGAAGCACAATAACGCTTTTTTGTGTCTGTCTTTTTTTGCAACTTTGTTTTCAATAAAGATTTTTTTGAGCGTTTTTGTGTTTTTTCTTTTTATGCTTGTAAACTCATCGCCGCTTCTTCTGCTTCTTAAAATCAGCTTTTCGGTATCAATATTATCGGCGGCAATACAGTTATATATTTTTTTTTCTCTTATTTCATCTGAATTATAAAGAAAAATTTCATACGAACCAAAAAGGGTGGTTGTTTTTCCGATTCCGGCTTTTATTTCCCACGAAAGATTACTTTGCTCAGTTTCAGCGGAACGAAAACGTATTATATCATTACTCACTTCAAAAAACAAGTCTTTTCCTATTTCAAGCGAACCTTTACCGTTTTTTATAATATTGCAGCAAAGTTCTATATGGCGGTATTCGGTATCTTTTTGCATTTTTGAAGAAAGTAAAATTGCAACAGCTCTTTTCAAAACTGCCGTATGCGCCGAAAGCAATACTTCCCTTTTATATCCGCCTTCAAAGGTTGCCTTCTTTACAAGTTCAAGAGCGCAAAGATCAATAAAATTATTTTCATTTATTGCCGTTTCGGTAAAACGACCTATATTTTTTTCAAACCCGCCGTTAATTTCTTTGAGAATAGGTATAACATTATGGCGGATTTTGTTTCTTGTATAGTCATCGCAAAGGTTTGTGCTGTCTGTCACAAATAAAAGAGCATTATCCCTGCAATATTTTTCGGTATCCGCTCTTGTAAGTTCAATTAGCGGTCTTATGATTTTTCCCCTTTTCGGAGAAATTCCGCAGACCCCTTTAAGCCCTGTTCCCCTCGCAAGGTTAAAAATAACAGTTTCGGCGCTGTCTGAAAGAGTATGTGCAGTTGCAATTTTGTCACATTCAACTTTTTCAAAGCATTCATACCGAAGCTTTCGCGCACATTCTTCTTCACCGATAGAAAGCTCTTTAGCTTTTTTGGGAACATCAACATTAAAGCATATAAATTCAACACCGAGACTTTCGCAAAGAGCTTTTACAAAATTTTCGTCCCGCTTTGCCTCTTCGCCGCGGATATTATGGTTTACATGGACAACTTTGACTACTATACCATAATCTTCCCTAATTAAACTTAAAAAGTGAAGAAGGCAAACCGAATCAGCTCCTCCGGACACGCCGACGGCAACAGTTTCCCCTTTTTTTATCATCTCATACTTATTAATTGTATGCAAAATATCACATATCATTATGAAGTGTCTCCAGATTTGAGAAAAGAGTATAGTCGCCGTTCCACATTGCTTTTACTGTAGTTGTCGGACCGTGACGATTTTTGGAAACGATGAGTTCAACTTCATTGACCCTCGGTTTTTCTTCTTCCGGCTCATCGTCATCTTTTTCTCTTTCATAATATTCATCGCGGTAAAGCATAATAACGATGTCTGCATCCTGTTCAATTGAACCGGACTCACGAAGGTCAGAAAGCTGTGGTCTGTGAGATTTTCCGCGGCCTTCGGTAGATCTTGAAAGCTGGGCGAGAACGACAACCGGTATGTTGAGGTCTTTTGCCATAAGCTTGAGATTTCTTGTAATTTCAGAAACTTCCTGATTTCGGCTTTCGACTCTTCCCCCGCTTTTCATAAGCTGAAGATAATCAACAAAAACGGCGTCAACATTCTTAAGTCTTCTTACTCTCGACTTCATTTCCGCAACAGTCATATTCGATGTGTCGTCAAAGTAAAGCTCACACTTGCTCAAAAGCGCTGTTGCGGTTGCAAGTCTCGGCCATTCTTCATCGGAAATTTCGCCTGTTCTCATTTTAGTGCTCAGAACCCTTGCTTCGGTTGAAAGTACGCGTTCGGCAAGCTGTTCTTTCGTCATTTCAAGAGAAAAGAACAACACTTTTTTGCCTTTCATAGCTACGTTTCTTGCCATATTCAGCGCAAAGCTCGTTTTACCCATTGCAGGACGGGCGCCGACAATTACAAGGTCGGATTTGTTAAGTCCGGTTGTAACCTTGTCAAGGTCAGCAAAGCCCGTTGCAACGCCTTTATATTGCTCTTTGTTTTCTGAACTTAGTTTTTGAAGTTTATCATAAACTTCGTTGACAATAATATCCCCTATTTTAGTAGGCCCTCTTGAGACTCTGCCCTGTCTGATGTCGTAAATTTTTTGTTCTGCGCTTTCAAGAAGCAGATCTGCCGATATATCGGCCGATACGGATTCTTGTATTATATCTTTGGATACTGTAATAAGAGACCTTATGTAATATTTTTCTCTTATGATTTTGCAATAGCTTTCAACGTTTTCGGTTGAAGGCACAGACTGAGCGAGCTGATAAAGATAGTTTTTGCCCGATGCGTCATCATAGACGTTTTCTTTTTTCAGCTTTTCAAGCACAATAAGAGGATCGATTTTTCCGCTTAAGGAATCAATGTCCTGCATAATCGTGAAGATAGCTTTATGCTGGGGAAGATAAAAATAATCGGGCTTTAAAAGAATAGTTACCTGACTTATAGTTTCGGGTACACTTAAAACGCAACCCAAAACGGCCTGTTCAGCTTCAAGACTGAACGGCATACTCACGTCATCAAGACTGATAATAGTATCATCATAAGGCATATTAATCGCCGTACGATACAGATACTGCTCAAACTAAGAAGTCAATCTTATTTGCGTACCCGTGTTCGTCCTTTCTTCTTTTTTAATGAACCTCTGATTAAATCACGTTAAGGCTTAATACTCATATTGCTTACAAAATTTACGTAATTCTTTGCCAAAATACTCGGTAATACACAAAGTATTGCCTCAATTTTTTGGAATATAAAAAGATACTTTCAAATTATGGACAAAGTGTTTTCGCGGTGTAAAATTATAATTTTATATAATTTCTATCCCGCGTAATTGCCGCACGCCATGCGTGCA
>CANQLQ010000221.1 GCA_947624755.1 uncultured Clostridia bacterium
GCAGGGAACATGATAGGTGTGCCGCCGGCAAGGGCAACACCCATTTTGACTGCCTGTGTGATTTTGTCAAGATTCATGTGACCCGGAACGATTTCATTATATGATGAAACGATACCGATAAGCGGTCTTTCAGTTTCTTCCTTTGTAAGACCGAGCGCATGATAAAGTGAACGGTGAGGGGCATTGTTAAAGCCGTCAACGATTGTATCTTTAATCATTAAATATCACCCTTTTTATTTTAATAATGCCGGTTAAACACGGCAGACACCGAAATTCAACCGGCTGTAATTACTGAATATTAACCGAAAGCTGAAAAGTATTGATTAATTGCTTCCTTAGTTGTTAATAAGTTTGTCTTCATCGCTCCAGCTGTAAAGTTTTCTGATTTCTTTACCAACGATTTCTGACGGATGTTCCGAAGCTATCTTTCTCATTGCATTAAAGTGAACCTGAGAACCTGCGTCCGACATATCGAGAAGGAAGTCTTTTGCAAACGTACCGTCCTGAATATCTGAAAGAATCTTCTTCATAGCCTTCTTTGTTTCGTCAGTGATGATTTTCGGACCTGTTACATAATCGCCGTATTCAGCCGTGTTAGAAATTGAATATCTCATACCTTCAAAACCGCTCTGATAGATAAGGTCAACGATGAGCTTCATTTCGTGGATACATTCAAAATATGCGTTTCTCGGGTCATAGCCTGCTTCGCAAAGAGTTTCAAAGCCTGCCTGCATAAGTGCGCAAACACCGCCGCAAAGAACTGCCTGTTCACCGAAGAGGTCAGTTTCGGTTTCTGTTCTGAATGTTGTTTCAAGAACGCCTGCACGAGCGCCGCCGATACCAAGAGCATATGCAAGACCGATTTCAAGAGCGTCGCCTGTTGCGTCCTGTTCAACAGCGATAAGGCACGGAACACCCTTGCCGGCCTGATATTCGCTTCTTACTGTATGTCCCGGTCCTTTTGGAGCTATCATGATAACATTTACATTCTTCGGAGGTTTGATGCAGCCGAAGTGAATGTTAAAGCCGTGTGCAAAAGCAAGAGTCTTGCCTTCTGTAAGGTACGGTTCAATGCTTTCTTTGTAAAGCTTTGCCTGTTTTTCGTCGTTAATAAGTATCATGATGATATCTGCGTTCTTTGCAGCGTCGGCAGAAGTCATAACTTTAAGACCTGCGGCTTCAGCCTTTGCCCAGCTCTTGCTGCCTTCATAAAGACCAACGATTACGTCAACGCCTGATTCGTGAAGATTAAGCGCATGAGCATGGCCCTGTGAGCCATAGCCGATGATTGCAACGGTTTTTCCGTCAAGCTTTGCAAGATTGCAGTCCTGCTGGTAGTAAATTTTGTTAGCCATTTTGAATTACTCCTTTTTATATAAAAAGTTTATATTTCGCACACTATGGTTTTCCGATCGTTACAGCGGACAATCAGTGTGTTTTTTATTGATTTGGTTAATCCTTTGAAAGGATACTTTTTTCGCCGCGGTCAAGAGCGACAATACCTGTGCGGCACATCTCTATTATACCATAAGGTTTCAAAATATCAATAAAAGAATCAATTTTTGTCGGTTCGCCTGTAATTTCCACACAAAGTGCATTTACAGAATAATCAACAATTTTTGCACCGAAAATGTTCATTGCCGAAAGAGCTTCCTGCCGGTTAGAAGCATCATTCTTAATTTTAATGAGAAGAAGCTCTCTTGTCAATGAGTCTTTGTCAAGAACTTCAACTTTTTTTACATTGTGAAGCTTACGAAGCTGATTTAAAAGCTGCTGTCTTGCATAACCGTCACCGCTCATACATATTGTGATTCGTGAATATTGCGGGCTTTCGGTCTCACCGACAGTAAGAGCGTCAATATTGAAGCCCCTGCGGGTGAACATACTTGTCACACGGGTCAAAACACCGTATTTGTTGTCAACATAAACAGCAATAACAAAATTGTTATCCATAATTATCGCCATACAATCAGATACCGTCTTTTTACGGCATAGGTTGTCGTCCTTTCTTTTGTATTTTTTTACTGAAATCAGATTCCCTTTTCAGTAATTATATCGTCCATACTGCCGCCCGGCGGAAGCATGGGAAGAACAAATTCATCTTTATCAATAAGACACTCAACAAGAACGGGAGCATCAGTGTTGTACGCTTCTTCAAAAGCGGCCTTAAATTCGTCCGGAGTTGAAGCACGTAAACCTTTAAGACCGAAAGCATCGGCTAATTTCATAAAATCGGTCTTTCTTCCGAGGGTAGTGTTTGAATAATGCTTACCGAAGAAAAGTGTCTGCCATTGTCTTACCATTCCGAGAACACCGTTATTCATAAGAACAATTGTAATCGGAATATTATAGGAAACTGCGGTTGCAAGCTCGTTTAAGTTCATACCGAAGCTGCCGTCACCCGTGATAAGAACGGTTTTGTTCTTTGAACCGGTAGCCGCGCCCATTGCGGCGCCCATGCCGAAGCCCATTGTGCCGAGACCGCCGCTTGAGACAAACTTTCTTACCTTGTTTATCCTTGCATACTGAGCTGCCCACATCTGATGCTGACCGACATCGGTTGCAAAAATCGTGTCGTCATCAACGACTGAGTTGATTATGTCAAACGCCTTTTTCGGCGTAAGAAAATCTTCCGGAAGCTTTGATTCCGCCTTTTCTTCAATTTCTTTTTCTTTTGCTTTGAGCTCGTCAACGAAAGCCATCCACTGTGGGTGCTTTGCTTCGTTTACGCCGCTTGCGATTTTTCCGAACGCATCTGCAACGTCACCGATGATTCCGACATCAACGTTAATGTTCTTGTTAATTTCGGCAAAGTCAATATCAATCTGAATAATTTTTGCACCGCGGCAATATTTTGCTTTGTTTCCTGTGGCTCTGTCACTGAAACGAACACCGATTCCAAGAAGAAGGTCAGCGTTGTTTTGGGCAGAGGAAGAAGCGAAATGTCCGTGCATTCCCTGCATACCGAGGTATCTTTCGCAGTCGGAAGGAATACCGGAAATACCCATAAATGAAGAGCCGATAACCGCGTCGATTTTTTCGGCAAATTTTACAACTTCATCATATATACCTGTGCCGATAACGCCGCCGCCAACATAAATATATGGTTTTTTTGCGGCATTAATCAGCTCAATTGCCTTTTTGATATCTTCTTCTTTTGCCTTGTCAGCTTCAAAAAGCGGAAGAATAGGCTTGCTTGTAAATTCATATTTTGCGGTCTGAACGTCCTTTGGAACGTCAATAAGAACCGGTCCCGGTCTTCCGGAGCGGGCTATCTGAAAAGCTTCTCTTATAGTATCCGCAAGGTCTTCAATTTTGTTTACAAAATAGTTATGCTTTGTAATAGGAAGAGTAACACCGGTAATGTCAACTTCCTGAAAACTGTCTTTACCGATAAGGTCGCAGGGAACATTACCTGTTATAGCAACCATTGATACCGAGTCAAGCATTGCTGTTGCGATACCTGTTACAAGGTTGGTTGCGCCCGGACCTGATGTTGCAATGCAGACGCCTGTTTTGCCGGTACCTCTGAAATATCCGTCGGCGGCATGAGCGGCGCCCTGTTCATGAGCGGTAAGAATATGATTGATTCTGTCGCTTCTTTCATAAAGTGCGTCGTAAATATTGAGCACCTGTCCGCCCGGATAACCGAAAACATCTGTAACCCCTTGTTCAATAAGGGTCTCAACAATAATCTGTGCACCTGTCAATAACATAGATTTTCACCTTTTTCCTT
>CANQLQ010000222.1 GCA_947624755.1 uncultured Clostridia bacterium
CGTAGGGGCGACCCCATGTGGTCGCCCCAAAACGATTTTAATTTTAGAAAAGAACCAATCTTTACAACAGACTTTATCCTAAGGCACCGACCTCTTTTTGCCGGACGCAAACAACACATGAATAAAATTAAGCCCAAAAGGAGACAAAAATGGAAAACAAGAAAAGAATAATCGTAACCTCAAAAACCCACCTTGATTTGGGCTTTACCGATTACGCCGCAGCGGTCAAAAAATTATATTTTGACGAATATTTGCCCAATGCTTTTTCCGTTGCAAAAAAACTTAACGTCGATAAAAACAGATTTGTTTGGACAACAGGCTCCTGGATAATCAAAGAGGCGCTTAATACCTTTGAGGGCGAAAAGAAAGAAGCGTTGATTGAAGCGCTTCAAAAAGGTTTTCTTTCTCCACATGCTTTACCCTTCACGCTTCATACCGAGCTGCTTGACGAAGACACCTTTGAGTACGGTATGTCGCTTATTAAGAAAATTGACGAGATAAGCGGAAGAAAAACCATTGCCGCAAAAATGACCGATGTGCCGGGTCACACAAAAGCAATAGTTCCTCTTCTTGCGAAAAACGGAATAAAAATGCTTCATATTGGTGTAAACGGAGCGTCTGCACTTCCCGAAGTTCCCGAATGTTTCCTTTGGAAAAACGACGACTGTGAAATCGTGGTTGTTTATTCGGGAGACTACGGCGGAACTTTCAAAAGCGAATTAATTAATGACGAACTTATTATTGAACATACAGTTGATAACCGTGGCGTAAAATCTGCCGAAAGCGTACTTAAAAGCTTTGAAAAAATTGAAAAGGCAAACCCAAATGCAGAGGTTACCGCAGGAACTCTAAACGAAATTGCACAAAGTCTTTGGGATAAACGAGAAAAGCTTCCCGTTGTTACAAGCGAAATCGGCGACACATGGATTCATGGCGCGGCAAGCGATCCATATAAGGCCGGAGCAATTCGCACACTTATCGAACTGAAAAATAAATGGCTCAAAGAAGGCACGCTAAAAAAAGAAACAAGCGAATATGAAAATCTTTGCGATAATATCCTTTGCCTTGCCGAGCATACCTGCGCTATGGATGTAAAGATGTACTTTGCCGACTTTGAAAACTATCTCAAAAAGGATTTTCAAAAGGCAAGAGAAAAAGATACGGTTAAAATGCACCATCCGCTTCGTGATTTTCCAAGAAACCTTGAGGTGCTTTATTCACGTCTTAAAGGAAGATACAAAAAGGGCAGTTACAGGGCGGTTGAAAAAAGCTGGGCTGAACAAAGGGAATATATAACCTGCGCAGTAAATTCGCTTTCGGCAAAGCATAAAAAAGAAGCGCTGGAGGAACTCTCTCTTCTTCGCCCCGAAAAAGCCGAAGAAAACAAAGGTACAGCCGTTCTTTTCGGTCAGGAAATCGCCCTCGGAAAGACTAAATTTGCCGTTAACCGCTTCGGTTCACTCAGTAATCTTTCAATCGACGGAAAAGAAATTATTCCGGAAAATGATAAGCCTGCCCTTACATACAGAGTTTTCACCAAAGAGGACTATGACTACTGGTTCAACAACTACACACGAAACCGTAAGGAAACCGCCGCATGGTCGGTTGCGGACTTCGGCAGACCTTTGCTTAAATATGCCGAGGGAAAGTATCCTTCGGGCGAAAGAGCATACAAGGCTATCGGACTTTTCAAAACGAAAGACAGCGTCACGGTTGACTTTGCAATTGATAACCGCTTCACCGAAGAGGCAGGTGCGCCGAGAAAGGCTCAGATTAAATATACCGAGACTGAAAACGGGCTTCACATCACGCTCAAGTGGTTTGAAAAGGACGCATGCCGCCTTACCGAAATGCTTTATTTTTCGCTTTATCCGAGGTGCAAAAAAGGCGAAATCACGCTTCATAAGCTTGGCAGTGACATAGACCCGTTTGATATTGTCAGAAGCGGCAACCGCAACATCAGCGCAAGCTTCGGTGTTGACTGCGGTGATATTGGAATCATAAATCATCAAAGTCCGCTTGTCTGTATGGGCAAGGGAAAGATTCTGCAATTTGACAATATTTATCAAAATCCCGAAAAAGACGGAATAAGCTTTATTCTTCACGATAATGTCTGGGGAACAAACTTTCCGCTTTGGTACGAAGAAAATGCAAGGTTTGATTTCGATATTGTCACTAAGAAACTCTCATAACAACAAGGGAAGCACTGATTAATTCAGGGTGTCCTAATTGACGAGGAAATTTTTCGTCAGTTTGTTCAAAAATTTGAGGCAATACTTTGTGTATTAACGAGAATTTTTGGGCAAAATGACGAAACAATTTACCGTCAAGTAGGGCAGCTTGTATTAATCAGCGCTTCCCAAGGAGAAGTGAAACAATGGAAAATACAAATGAGCAAATAAAAGGCGGCTTTTTTGAAGAGGACATCAAAGAAAAAACCGAAAGAAGCCTTCGCAAAAAGTTCCGCAAGTCAATTTGGTGCACCTTTACAAAGGCGCTTAAAATTTATGACCTTCTCAAAGAAGGGGATCACGTTGCCGTCTGCATTTCGGGCGGAAAGGATTCCATGCTCCTTGCAAAGCTTTTTCAGGAGCTTAAGCGTCACAGCGAATTTCCTTTTGAAGTCAGCTATATTGTAATGGATCCCGGTTACAGCGAAAAGAACCGAAAACAAATTGAAAGCAATGCAAAAATGCTTGGACTTCCCATAAAGATTTTTGAGACTGATATTTTTGAATCTGTATTTAATGTTCAAAAATACCCGTGCTATCTTTGTGCAAGAATGAGAAGGGGACATCTTTATAAATTTGCAAAAGAGCTTGGCTGTAACAAAATTGCTCTCGGTCACCACTATGACGATGTGATTGAAACGATACTAATGGGTATGCTTTACGGCGCTCAGATTCAGACGATGATGCCAAAGCTTCACAGCACAAATTTTGAAGGAATGGAACTTATAAGACCGCTTTATCTTGTGCGTGAAAAGGATATTATGGCATGGCGTGACTATAACGGACTTGAATTTCTGCGTTGTGCGTGCAAGTTTACCGAAGCGATTGAAAGCGAGAGCGAGGACGAAAATATTTCAAAGCGAAAGGAAATAAAGGAGCTTATCAAAGAGCTGAAGAAAACCAATCCGCTCGTTGAAAACCACATTTTCAGAAGCGTTGAAAATGTTAATGTTAACACGGTGATCGCTTACAAAAAAGACGGCGAAAAGCACCATTTCTTGGACGAATATTAAAAATTGCACACTCTGCGTAAAACACGCAAAAAAGAAATATTGCCCCAAAAGTGAGGGCAATTATTTTTTAGCAGATAATATTAGTTTAAAATGGCAATTTATTATAAAGAAAAGGAAAATATCCGCAAAAACGAAAGCAGACGAAAACCGGACATAAAAAACCATAAAAAACATTAAAAATGCACGGCAGACTGAACAACGAAAGAGCAGGGAAAAACCGCTTAACTGCGGCACTTGAGCCAATCATAGACAAAAAATCTGCACAGCAAAATGCACATCAAATGCACACAAATAAGAAAGAAAAGAATTATATAAGTAAAGAAGATATATAATATATGCGGAAAAACAAAGCGATTTTGGAAAAGAAAATGAATTAAGGAATCACTAATTAATACAAGCCACCCTTCTTGACGGTAAATTATTCCGTCATTTTGCCCAAAAATTCTCGTTAATACACAAAGTATTGACTTAAATTTTTGGAAT
>CANQLQ010000223.1 GCA_947624755.1 uncultured Clostridia bacterium
TGCTTCGCAGACATTTCCCCTGACAGGGGAATTACCTTTTAAAAAGGCGGGCGAAAACTTTTATCGCAAAACAGTTTATCGACAGACTGATATGTTTTTACTCCCAAACGCTGAGAACAACCTCAGTTCCGTATTCAAATTCAAGACCTGCAACGAGAGACATTGTATAAACCTCGCCGGAGGTCTGAGTCCCGTCGTTTTTCAAATTCCTTTTCAAAACAACAAAACCGTCCTCGGTAAGAATTGCATAAGCGCTGTCATAGTTCATTCCGATTACATCGCGAAGAACTACCGAGCGTTTGCCGCGGCTTACATAAATTGTAATTGTTGTGCCGACTTCAACGTCTTCTCCCGCCGGTATGCTTTGGGAAATGATTTCGTTTTTCTTGTATGTGTCGCTGTATTGAAACTCATATACAAGGTCATAATTTTGAGCGAAAATTGCGTTTTGCTTAATGTATTCATAAGAAAGCGCGGTAAAATCCGCAACACTTACAATTTCGGGGGAAGTAGTTTGCGCTTCGGTAGTTGCGGCCGTGTCCTCTTCACTTTCTATGTTCATAGGAAGGAAAGAAAAAGAACCGAGCAAGTTATCATAAAACGGTATATCTATTTTTTTGTAAAGGAAGGTTGTGTAAAGAGTTGTAAAGATGAGAGCCGCAATTATAATTACGCTTACAAAGGATTTAATAATAATGCCAAGAACAGAAGATTCCTTTTCTTCCGAAGGCGGTTCATACGTTACAGATGCAGGCGGTTCGGTATTTGTCGGTGAAGGTTTAACGTCATAGCCGCTTAGCAATACATTAGGTTCTTCTTTTTTTGAAACAAACTCTACAGGTTCGATTTCCTTACAGCCGAAAGAGTTTATAAGCTCTTCAACGGTTTTTAATCTTGAAGCCGGAAATACCTGCACTGCTTGTCTGAAAGCTTCGACGGCTTCGGGCGAAATTCTTTTTTGAATTTCCAAAGGTAAGCTTATTGCGCTGTCTGTTATGCGCTTTTGTGCATTCATGGGAACTTCGCCCGTAACGGCAGTATAAAAGATACAGGCAAGAGAATAAACGTCAGATGACGCAGAAAGAAGCTGTGGATCATCATAGCGTTCAATAGGGGCATAACCTCCGACAGGAAGCCGGTTTAGTTCGGGTACGCTTCCGTGCGATTGAGGGATACCGAAGCCCGATAGTCTGAATTTTCCGTCTTTTGTCACATAAATTGTTGCCGGTGAAATTTCGGCATGAACTGTTCCCATATGATGAAGCTTTGAAACGGCAGACATTATAGGAAGCAGGGCATGATAAGCTTCGCTCCATGAAAAGCATCTGCCTCTTGCATCAAAAAAGTCACGAAGGGTAATTCCTTCGGTATATTCGCAAATTGCATAAGCGGTATTACCTGAATTAAAAATATCATAAACCTCGTCAACGGCAAGAGGATTGCCGATTTCTCCGATGGTTTTCCAAAGATTAACAAAGCTTGAAAGGCAAACACCGTAAAGCTCTTTATAGTTTTCCTTGACTGTAATTTCGGTTTTTCCTGTCTGACGGGTTATGAGTTTTTCGGGTAAAAATTCAATAACCTTTACCGTTCTGCTCTTTGCACAGTCATAGCCTATGTATGTTGTGCAGTCGGAAGAAGCGGAAAGTAATTTTCCGACAATATAGTTTTCTTTCAGTACAGTACCTTTTTTAAGATAGGGGGCTTGCTGAACACTTTGGGAATTGTATGCACAGTGGGGACAGATCACCGCATTTTCACTTATCGGTCTCATACAACCCATACAAAGATTAACAATAGGTTTTTCCATAACCGTTACAATACGCAAACGAAACGCTTGTGCCTTTCTTTTAGGGTTTAAGGTTATATTATATTACTTGGAAAATATAAAATTTCAGATAGTCTGTTTCGGGAACATTCCAAAGTATCGGATGATCGGGTGATTGCTGCCTTGCTTCAATTTGAAGAAGCGAGACGCCTGCATCTTGTGCGGCTTCGCGAAGCATTTTTCTAAAAAGCTCATCAGTCATAAAATGTGAACATGAACAGGTAGCAAGATAACCGCCGCGGGGAAGAAGCTTCATAGCTTTCATGTTAATTTCCTTGTAACCACGCCGTGCATTTTTGACTGTACTGCTGCTTTTTGTGAAAGCGGGTGGGTCGAGAATGATAAAATCATATGGACGTTTTCCGTTTTTATAAAGCTCGGTCAAAAGCTCAAATACGTTTGCACACTCAAACGACATATTTTCAAAGCCGTTGAGTTTTGCATTTTCCTCAGTAAGCTTGACAGCGTCTTTTGAAATATCAACAGCGGTAACATGCTTTGCACCTGCTTTTGCGCAGTTGAGGGCAAAGGCGCCCGTGTGAGTAAAGCAGTCAAGAACGGTTTTGCCTTTTGCTATTTTTCCTGCGGCAAGCCGGTTATATTTCTGGTCGAGGAAAAATCCCGTCTTTTGACCGTTAATGTAATCTATATTATATTTAATGCCGTTTTCACAAATTACGGTTTTGCCGTTAAGGTCGGTACGAAGTCCATTATATTCATAAAAAGCCTTGTATTGGGTAAGACCTTCTTTTTCTCTAATAGATACGTCGTTGCGTTCATAAACGGCTTTAATTTTGACACCCATATCAGAGAGTACTTTAAGCATAAGAGGGAAGAGCGTATCTTTGATTTTTTCCATCGCAAGAGAGAGAACCTGAGTTACAAGAATATCATTGAAACGGTCAACCGTAAGTCCGGGGAAAGAATCCGCTTCACCGAAAATAAGACGGCAGCAGTCAAAGTCATCACTCATAACGGTTTTGCGGTACTCAAAGCAGTAGCGTAGTCTGCGTTCATAAAAAGCGGTGTCAAATTTGTCGTTGGCATTTTTTGAAATTATGCGCACGGTAATTTTTGAATTGTTGTTATAGAATCCTGTGCCGAGATAGCGTCCTTTTGATGAAAGAACGTCAACAAGCTGACCGTTTATACAGTTGCCGAAACGCTCGGTTATTTCTTCGCCGTAGACCCATACATGACCGTTTTTGAGGCTTCGTTCAGCTTTCGATGTTACGGTTACAATAGGATAATCTCTTTTGGTTTTCATATGTTTTGTTGTGCAAAGTATGAACCTTCACAGTTTCCTTTCATCAATATTGTACAGTCTACCAAAATCCATTGTGGATTATAACATATAATTTTAGTTTTGTCACACATTATTAAAAATTTTATTTAAGGAATTGCCGATTAAAACACGCTAAAGGCTTAATACTCATCTTGCTTGCAAATTAGGGACAAAGAGTTTTAGCGTTGATTCCTTAGTTTGTGCAAATTATCGGTTTTGACTGCCGTCGGCGAACTTTTCTTTTGAAAGAAAAGTTCCAAAAGAAACATTGCTGACGTACGGCTGCGCTCAACCGTTTCAATGTAAAGTATTTAAGCTTAGTTGTTTCGCGGCGTAATAGTAAAAGTCTGCATAGACTACTCCGTGTAATTCCTGCGGACGATGTCCGCCGTTCAAAGCGGGTCGCTTCGCCTATAGACCGGTTTGTGCTTTATTTACCCTGTGGTGAGTTTGTTTCTTTTTATCTTAGCCTAGATAAAAAGGGAAAATGCGGTCTGTGCCTCAGGATAAGGCTTGTTTGTGTAGATTGATTCTTTTCTAAAATTAAAAT
>CANQLQ010000224.1 GCA_947624755.1 uncultured Clostridia bacterium
TTTATATTTCAAAAATTTGAGGCAATACTTTGTGTATTAACGAGAATTTTTGGGCAAAATGACGGAATAATTTACCGCCAAGTAGGGCAGCTTGTATTAATCAGTGATTCCTTAATTTTAGCATTAATTAAAAATATTGTCAACCGAAAAGAAACGGTAAACAGTATGTATATAATAAGAACCCTCTGATTAAATTTTTTATTCATTACGATATGCCGAAACTATTTTGTTTAGCTTGTCCGGCCTTTCGGTCGTAATATTATCAACGCCCAAAGAAAGCATCTTATACATCTTGCCCTTACCGTTAACTGTCCATACCGAAACGAGAAGTCCATTTTTGTCAAGAGCATCAATAAGCTCCTTGCTTGCGCCGTCAAACCGGAAATTAAGTCCGATTGAGCCTGTTTCCTTTACTTTTGCAACAATTGACTGTATGTATGCGCTGTCTTTGTTTTGCTTTTTGTCAATGCCGTAATTAAGATAATACGGAATTTTCGGGCAGTCTCTTTTTACAATTTCTATCCTGTCCTCGCCTACGCCGGTAAAGAAAATTTGCGAAAGCACGCCGCATTCTTCGGCAAGTCTTTGAACTTCGGGAAGATTGGCAGCGCTTTTAAGGTCAACATTGGCCTTAGCTGTTTTATGTTTTGCAAGAATTTCAAAAGCTTCTTTCAGTGTCGGCTCACCGCCCGTCGGTGCGTCGTGGGAAAGAACAGGTTCGTTTTTTTCATTGAAGTTAAGGTCAAATTCTATAATGTCTGCATTTTTTGCTCCGACTTCAAGCGAGTCCGGCGAATTTTGTACCGTTCCCATACTTCCGCTGTGCGCTGTTACCGTAAAGCCATCGGGCAAACTTCCAATTTTTTCTTCTCTGCTTTTCGTTAACGCCTCTTTGCCTATTATAAGACCTGCCGATAAACCGACAGCAATTGCAGCAGCGCCGATAAAAGCAATCATTTTTTTATTTTTCATATCATTACCTTCCTTTTTATTGCTTTATTTTACCACTATAAAAATAACTTTTCAATTTGAATTTGTATTATTCTCAAGATGTTTACAGTTCATTAAAAATATCTGATAATTATACTTGAAAATCACCTTATAATATGATAAGATAAATTTTAGGGAAGCACTGATTAATTCAGGATGCCCTAATTGGCGAGCGGGCATCGCCCTCAGGAGTTACGCGGGATAGAATTATATAAAATTATTATTTTACACCGCGAAAACACTCTATTCCTAATCTGAAAGCATCTTTTTATATTTCAAAAATTTGAGGCAATACTTTGTGTATTAACGAGAATTTTTGGGCAAAATGACGGAATAATTTACCGTCAAGAATGGTAGCTTGTATTAATCAGTGCTTCCTTAGCAAGCGCAGTGCTTGGAACTTTCAAAGCGGACTTATGCGCCTTGCCTTACAGGACGTTTCACGTTTTTTAAACTGATTACATAACGTCTTACGACTACGACAAAACGGAGGAAATTTTATGTCATTTACTTCAGACTACGGTGTATTTCTCGGCAATATCGTCTTTAAAGGCTTTGAACATTTTACTACCGTTGCCGTTGAAACGCAGGAAGAAACCCTTAAAAAAATCATGAAGAAAAATAAGAATTGCGAATACGGCAAAAAATATGATTTTGCTTCTATCAATTCAATTCGTGAATTTCAAGATAAGGTACCCCTTTCAACCTTTGAGGACTATGCTCCGATGATTGACCGTATGATCGAAAACGGCGAAAAGAATGTTATCACCTCTTCAAAGATTATCCGTTACACCTCTTCTTCCGGCTCAGTAGGAAAACCCAAGCTTCAGCCGAAAACAGCAAAAGACCTTTGGAATATGCAATGTATGGGCTTTGCCGCAACACCTGCCTGCGCCGCAAGATGGTTTAAAAAGCAGGGTATTTTTAAGAAGCTCCCGACCCAGATGGGACCGCTCGTTGTTTCACTCAACGGTCATACTCTTGAAAACGGCAAACAGGTTAACGGTGCGGCTGCGATTCCGTTTACTTACCTTACCCCGATTCTTAAATATTTTACTACCACTCCGATTGATATCCTTTATCCCGAAGACAGCGAAAACACCGATGTTTCCTATTTTCAGCTTCGTTTTGCTCTTGAATACCGTGATGTAACCTATTTAGGCTCAATGGTTATCACTCTTCTTACTACCATGTTTGAATATATGGAAAACAATTGGGAAATGATTTGTGATGACATTGAAAAGGGTACAATTGACCAAAGAGTAAGATGTCCGAAGTCGCTTCGTGATAAATACGAAAAGAAATTCAAGCCAAATCCCGAAAGAGCCGCCGAGCTTCGCAGGGAATTCAGCAAGGGATTTGAAACCGAAGTACCTATTGCAAAACGTATATGGCCAAAGCTTTGCTGGGGCTACGGTATGATAGGCTCAACTCTTTCAGCTTACATTGAAAAGCTTCGCAGATATGTCGGTGATCTTCCGATGCATAATATGGGTTATGCCGCTTCCGAAGGTTATATGGCAATGCCTGTTGAACTAAACGCAACCGACTATGTTCTTCTTCCGAGAAGCCTTGTTTATGAATTTCTTCCCGTTGACGCTGAAGAAGGCACAAGACCGCTGACGCTCGGAGAAATTGAGGTCGGCAAGGATTATGAAATCATTGTAACCAACTTCTCCGGACTTTACCGTTACCGCCTTCTTGACGTTGTTCATGTTACAGGTATGTACAACAATTCACCGAGAATCGAGTTTTTATACAGAACCAACATCGGCATGAACTTGGCAAACGAAAAAACAACGACACAGATGCTTGACTGGGTTGCAAACCAAACCGAAAAGAAATTCGGCATAAACTTCAAGGGCTACAGCTATTTTGCTCATTCACAGTGCGAAAAGCCGCATTATGTGCTTCTTGTTGAAACAAACGATGAAATAGCTTCAAGGAAAGCTGAAATTGAAAAATTCGTTGATGAGTCCTTCCGTGAATGTAACGAAAAATATGACAAATACAGGTCATGGAATATGATCCACCCAGCCGAAGTTCTAAAACTCAAGCCGAATACAAACGACGATTACAAAGCTATGCTTGTCTCACAAGGCAGAGTTCTCAATCAGATTAAGCCCGTCACCGTTGTTAACACAAAGGAAAGAGAAGAATTTTTCCTTTCACACATCGCTGACGAAGAAAAAGTAAAAGAATTTATTAAGTAAGATATATTTATAAGTTTTTAGGGAAGCACTGATTAATTCAGGGTGCCCTAATTGCACGCATGGCGTGCGGCAATTTCGCGGGATAGAAATTATATAGAATTATAATTTTATTCCGCGAAAACACTTTGTCCATAATTTGAAAGTATATTTTTATATTTCAACAATACTTTGTGTATTAACGAGAATTTTTGGGCAAACTGACGGAATAATTTACCGTCAAGAAGGGCGGCTTGTATTAATCAGTGATTCCTTAGAAAAACCAAACCTCGGGAAGCCGAAAAAATCCTGAGGTTTGGTTTTTGTCTTTTTTCAGATATATAATAAATTTAGGAATCGCTGATTAATTCATGGTGTCCTAATAGCAAGGCACGCATGGCGCGGCGGGCATCGGCACGCATGGCGTGCGGCAATTACGTGGGTTGGATTTATGTAAACCTATACCACTTGC
>CANQLQ010000225.1 GCA_947624755.1 uncultured Clostridia bacterium
CCCTCGGCCTTGAGCGGAAGCATATATTTTTCAATAAAAGTCAGAAGACTGTAAAGGTTATATTTTGGATTTTTGAGGAAGCCGAGCAGAAGCTCCATTGCACAGTTTCCCGCGCCTCTGCCCATGCCCTGAGCGGTTGCGTCAAGATAAGAAACACCGTAGGAAAGAGTTTCAATTGTGTTTGCAAAAGCAAGATTTTGGTTATTATGGGCGTGAAAACCTATTTTTTTACCGCATTTTTCCGCATAATCAATATAAATTTTGGCAAGCTGAGAAGCATTTTCGGGATAGAGCGAACCGTAACTGTCAACGAGATAAATAACGTCTACGCTTGATTCACAAAGCATGGTAAGAGCTTCTTCAACCTGGTTTGAGTTAGCCTGGGAAATTGCCATAATGTTGCAGGTCGTCTCATAGCCAAGATTATGGAAGTATTCAATCATTTCAATTGCGGCAGGTATCTGATGAATATAGCAGGCAACACGAACCATATCAATTACGCTTTCGCTTTTTGGAAGAAAATCCGTTCTAAAGTCGCATCTACCAACATCAGCCATAACTGAAATTTTCATATCGGAAATATTTTCTCCGACAATTGCGCGGATATCTTCTTCTTTGCAGAATTTCCATTTACCGAAATCGGCTTCGTTGAAAAGCTGTCTGCTGGCCTTATAGCCAAATTCCATATAGTCAACACCGCTTTTGATATTAGTTTTGTAAAGCTCGGTCACAAATTCATCAGTGAACATAAAATTATTGCAAAGACCGCCGTCTCGAATTGTTGCGTCAAGAACCTTAACGTCGGTTCTGACACCCATTAAGTTACCTTTTCTTGAGTTCATTTTCAGCATAACACAGAGAAAAACGGTAAAAGTCAATATGTAAATACTGAACAATTCAGCATTTATAAAGCTCTGTGTTGCTCCTTTCATATAAAAATTCCTTTTGCACTTTAAATCTCTAAAGCGCATTGAATGTATTATATCACTCTTGCTGCTGTTTGTCAAATGATTTTTAAATTTAACTGTAAAATTGTAGATTGCAATATAAGTTATCCGCAGACACAATTATAAGCATTATCTTTAAAATATTAAAAAGCCGTTATAAAGAATTTTTAATGTTATCAGCGAGTAATTTAATTTCAATTAAGAGGACGCAAAGAAAAGTTGCTGCATATCCTGTTTTATACGAAAATTTGACTTTTAAAAATCTCAAATCAGTATATTGCTTTAGTCAATAAAATTCTTATTCTGTAACATATCCGGCAAAAACTTAAACAAAAAAATACACTTTTTTGATAAAAAGGGTTGACACGGCCGTTAAGTTATGGTAATATCAATGAGCATAAACGGAGAGGTACCGAAGCGGTCATAACGGAGCGGTCTTGAAAACCGTCGTACGGCAACGTACCGTGGGTTCGAATCCCACTCTCTCCGCCATTTTTATTTCAATATCTTCTATCGGCAACTTTGGAGAAGTACTCAAGTTGGTGACGAGGCGCCCCTGCTAAGGGCGTAGGTCGGGAAACCGGCGCAGGAGTTCGAGTCTCCTCTTCTCCGCCACATCGCCGCAAGCTGTATATAGCTTGCGGCGGCTTTTTTTGCTTTGCTCCAAATTGTTGGCTTAGTGATGAAAGTCCGGTACATATTAAAAATAGAAAGTATCAGCTAATACAAATCACCGATAAATCACCAATCAAAACCGGACATTTATACCATACTTTGTCAGTAGAATTGAAAATACGGAAGTTATTGCCTGCACCGCCTTCCTATCATGACACAAAAGACCTCACTGCTGATGCCTGCCTGTAAACGAGGGTCAGTATTATTTTATACTGTAAAAAATTTGCTTATGTAAAAGTGCGACTACTTTACATAAGCAATAAAATTTTATGTTTTGTATTCTCTTACCACAAAATCGGCGTTGATACTTTTAGCTATATTTCTTGATTTTCTGATTTTTTCTTCTCCTATAACATCTACAACCGAAAGTCTGACTTTAATTCCGCCTTTAATGCAGTCCTTTGCAAAGTTAATCATCGCATCGTAGGCTTTGCCGGGGTAGATGTTTCTTGTAATTTTATCGTATTCTTCGCTTGTCGGAGCGTTTAGCGAAATTGAAACGCTGTCGAAAACTGCACATATTTCAGAAACTGTCGGCCTTTTGTTGATAAGGTCGGACAGACCGTTTGTGTTAAGCCGAAGTTCTTTTTCGGGGTAAAGCCTTTTTAGATATTTTGCGGCATAAATTAGATTGTCAAAAGCGTTGGTCGGTTCACCGTAACCGCAAAAAACAGCGCATGTACTTTCGCCAAAGTCAAAAGAATCAATTGCATTTTTTATTTCTTCTTTTGTCGGTTCGTGGTCGTGAAAAAGCTTTTCGGCGTCACCTATAGCTGTTTTCTTGTCTCTTATGCAGAAAGCACACCTGCACGGACATTTGTTGGTTATGTTAAAATATACATTTTCTTTATATCTGTAAACTATATCTGCCATTTTGTTCACCGTTAATCAGAGATTCCTAAGGTATGAAGAAATTTTTCAAAGTGGATGCCGTCCGCACGTTTATATTTTTCGTTTGCATCATTTATAGTTTCGCTTACAGCCTGTGAGATAAACTCCGAAGCGTTTTTGACTGCGTCAATAATTCCGACATTATTTACTGCCTGTGCCGCAATAAATGAAGAAAAAATATCGCCTGTACCGGAAAAACTTCCGTGAAATTTTCTTGAGCGTATAAGGTTGAATTTTCCGTCTTTAAAAACGGCGTTGGCAATTTCATTTTCAGAGATATTTATGCCTGTTGTAATAACGGTTTTTTTCGACGCCTTATTTAGCTTATAAGACATTTCATAAATTTCATTAAGCAAAGAGGAAAGGCTGAGACTATTAATTTTTGAATAATCCTTATCGCATAAAAAGCAAAGTTCGGTTAAATTAGGCGTAATTATATCGGCAATATGAGCAAGTGACTTGATAGCTTCAATGCTGTTTTTATCGTAACACTTGTAAATTTCACCGTCATCGGCCATAACAGGGTCAACAATAACTAAGGTATCGTTCGTTCTGAAATACTTTATAAAATCGGAAATTATCGTCCCTTGCCGGCTGTTTGAAATGAAACCGGAAAGTATAGCATCAAAATGCGCGTCAAGCTTTTTCCATTCTTCAATATACGGCGCCATATCATCGGTACAGTCTCTGCAATAAAAAGAATCGTATCCTGTCTGATTGGAATAAATCCCCGTAACAAGCGGACAGCATTGAATACCGAAGGCCGATATTATCGGAAGGGCGGCGGTAAGAGAACATTTACCGAAGCCGGAAATGTCATTTATAACAGCTATTTTTTTCATGATTTTTTTTAATTTTGGTCTTAGCTGCAAAATTTTGCAGAACATTCGACTTATTATTTTCCTTTCAATGCGTTTGATTTTATATTATTAAGATTATATAACATTTCTGTACATAAATAAATATACAATTTAAAATAATTTTTGATATACAGTTAGGGAAGCTCTGCAAGAAAGATGAGTATTAAGCCTTAAACGTGATTTAATCAGAGCATCCTTAATTCCTTAATTTGTACAAATTATCGGTTTTGACTGCCGTCGGCGAACTTTTCTTTTGAAAG
>CANQLQ010000226.1 GCA_947624755.1 uncultured Clostridia bacterium
TTTTGGAACTTTTCTTTCAAAAGAAAAGTTCGCCGACGGCAGTCAAAACCGATAATTTGTACAAATTACAACAAAGACGCTCAAACCAATCTATAGGCGAAGCGACCCGGCTTCCCGTGGCAGCCCGTTAAGATTAAAATTGTTTTTATCCACATGGGATCGCGCTTATGAAAGTAAAAACCGAGCAGCCATTTTCGACTGTTCGGTTTTTTCGCTTTTGCGGCTGACCTTAGTATGACAGCCCTTATTTTCTATTTATAAAGTATGCGATTTTACTGTTAAATGCTAAATTAATCAGTGCTTCCTTAATTTTTCCGGACATTTTATATTGCAATCTACACTTTACATTATTAAAGGTTGATTTACTTGACTTTTTTTCAGTATCCTTTATAATATTTAGATAGGCAATATGCGAATAAAAACATCTGAAAGGTGAGTAAAATATGAAGGCTATTGTAACCGTAACCGGTAAAGACACCACAGGCATAATTGCAAAGGTTTGCACACTGCTTGCCGAAAATAATGTTAATATTCTTGACATCAGCCAAACCGTTATGCAGCAGTATTTCACAATGACAATGCTCATTGACCTTGAAACAAGCGAAAAAAGTGTAACTGAACTTAGCGAAGCGCTTGAAGAACTCGGAAAAACAATGGGTCTTGTGATTCGCACACAAAGAGAAGATATTTTCAATTTAATGTATAGAGTGTGATGTGTTGTAATCACTGATAAAAGGGGAAGTACACGGGTGCCGGCTTTAAGTCTATTGCTTACTATAACGGCGTTCGTGTCGTGTTACGACCAAATTATAGTTATATATGAAAGGAAGTACACGGGTGCCGGCTTTAAGTTTATTGCTTATTTTAACGGCATACGTGTCGTGTTACGACCAAATTATAGTTATATATGAAAGGAAGTACACGGGTGCCGGCTATAAGTTTATTGCTTACTATAACGGCGTTCGTGTCGTGTTACGACCAAATTATAGTTATATATGAAAGGAAGTACACGGGTGCCGGCTTTAAGTTTATTGCTTACTTTAACGGCATTCGTGTCGTGCTACGACCATGAATAATATGAAAGATATTATTGCAACTCTTGATATGATTGATAATCAGCATCTTGATGTGAGAACGATTACAATGGGTATATCTCTTCTTGATTGCTGTGACAGTGATATTAATGTTGTTGCGAAAAAAATATATGATAAAATCACAACCAAGGCAAAAGACCTTGTAAAAACAGGGGAGCAGATTGAAAGGGAATTTGGAATACCAATCGTCAACAAGCGTATTTCTGTTACTCCGATTTCTCTTGTTGCCGCTTCCTGTAAAGAAACCGACTACACTGTGCTTGCAATTGCCCTTGACAAAGCGGCAAAAAAATGCGGCGTTAATTTTATCGGAGGGTTTTCTGCCCTTGTACATAAAGGCTTCACAAACGGCGACCTTAACCTTATAAATTCTATTCCTACCGCTCTTGCCGCAACAGAAAGAGTTTGTGCAAGCGTAAATGTGGCAAGCACAAAGGCGGGTATAAATATGGATGCGGTTGCCCTTATGGGTAAAATCATCAAAAAAACCGCTGATCTTACCGCCGATTCGGCGGGCTTCGGCTGTGCAAAGCTTGTTGTTTTTGCCAATGCTGTTGAGGATAATCCGTTTATGGCGGGAGCTTTTCACGGCGTCGGCGAAGGCGAGTGCGTAATCAATGTCGGAGTAAGCGGTCCGGGCGTTGTCCACCATGCGCTCAAATCATGCAAAGGTCAGCCGTTCGATATTGTTGCCGAAACAATAAAGAAAACTGCTTTTAAAATTACAAGAATGGGTCAGCTTGTGGCTCAGGAGGCTTCGGCAAGACTTGGTGTTCCTTTCGGCATTGTTGACCTTTCACTTGCTCCAACTCCTGCGAAGGGAGACAGTGTTGCAAGAATACTTGAAGAAATGGGGCTTGAAGTCTGCGGAACTCACGGCACAACAGCCGCTCTTGCAATGCTCAACGATGCGGTTAAAAAAGGCGGCGTTATGGCAAGCAACCATGTCGGCGGTCTTTCGGGTGCGTTTATTCCCGTCAGCGAGGACGAAGGTATGATTGCCGCCGCTGTTTCGGGAGCGCTCACACTTGATAAGCTTGAAGCTATGACCTGTGTTTGCTCTGTAGGACTTGATATGATTGCTGTTGCAGGCGATACTTCGGCATCAACAATTTCTGCAATTATTGCCGACGAAGCCGCAATAGGTGTTGTAAATACTAAAACAACCGCCGTAAGACTTATTCCTGCCGTCGGTAAAAAGGTTGGTGATATGCTTGAATTTGGCGGACTTTTGGGAAGCGCGCCGGTTATGCCCGTTCATGAGTTTTCATCGGATTCATTTATAGCAAGGGGCGGCAGAATCCCTGCACCTATGCATAGTTTGAAAAATTAAGGTATTTAAAACAGTAAAACCGGTTACATATGATTGCCAAAACTTTTTAAGGCGCAGTTCTTGTTATGTGTTTTGAAGATTAATAAAATGAAAGGGACACGCAGGCATCAGCCGCTTATTTTGGACAACTCCCATAAGGTGCGCGCTCTTAACCTTCGTGTCATATTAAAAAAATGAAAATAATTGATATAATTACCTCTGACAAGCCGTCGCTTTCGTTTGAGGTTTTCCCTCCCAAAACGAGCGATAAATTTGAAAGCATAAAAGCATCAACAGAAGAAATTGCAAAGCTTAACCCGTCGTTTATGTCAGTTACATACGGCGCCGGCGGCGGAACATCTGATTTTACAGTTTCAATTGCGAAAAATCTGCAAAATAACTTCGGTGTGACTTCGCTTGCACATCTTACCTGTATTTCTTCGACCAAAGAAAAGGTCAGAGCCCAGCTTGAAAGGCTCAAAGCAGACGGCATTGAAAATATTATGGCTCTTCGCGGTGATATCCCGGAGGGTATGAGTTTGGAAAAGCTTGACTATCACTATGCAAGTGAACTTATTGCCGAAATTTCTCAGACCGATGATTTCTGCATCGGCGGTGCGTGCTATCCTGAATCACACCCCGAAAGTGAAAGCTCATTTGAAGACGTAAAGCACCTCAAAGAAAAGGTTGATTGCGGCTGCCGGTTTCTTACTACACAGATGTTTTTTGACAACAATGTGCTTTATAATTTTATGTACAGAATACGTGAGGCAGGAATTGAAGTTCCTGTTGTTGCCGGCATTATGCCTGTCACGAACGCAAAATCAATTAAGAGAATTTGTTCGATGAATAACTCGCTTTTGCCGCAGAGGTTTGTCAGGATAGTTGACAAATACGGCTATGACAGCGAAAAAATGAAGCAGGCAGGAATTGCCTACGCAACCGAGCAGATCGTTGACCTTTTTGCAAACGGTATTAATGCAGTCCACGTTTATTCCATGAACAAACCCGATGTTGCCAAAGCAATAAAGAACAATATTTCAAGAATTTTACTTTAAGGAAATACCGACGATTTTAGGAAAGGTTTGATTAATTCAAAGTGTTCTCATTGGCAAGGCGGACATCGGCGGACATCGTCCGCAGGAGTTACGCGTGTTGGATTGATGTAAGCCTTTACCACT
>CANQLQ010000227.1 GCA_947624755.1 uncultured Clostridia bacterium
GGCGTATTATTGTTGCGACTTTTGCTTCAAATATCCACAGAGTACAGCAAATAATCAATGTCGCCCAGATGCTTGGAAGAAAAGTTGCTGTTTCGGGACGAAGCCTTGAAAACGTCGTTAATATCAGCCGCGAACTCGGTTACTTAAAAGTTCCCGACGGAATTATAGTTGATCTCAATCTTATCAATAAATACAGCGAAAGTGAAATTGTTCTCATTACGACCGGAAGTCAGGGTGAACCTATGTCCGCTCTTACAAGAATGGCGCTTTCAGACCACCGCAAGGTTGCTATTACACCTAATGATTATGTAATTATTTCTGCAACGCCGATACCCGGCAACGAAAAAACCGTCAGCCGTGTTATCAACGAGCTTATGAAGCTCGGAGCTGAGGTCGTATACGAAAAAATGTATGATGTTCACGTTTCCGGACATGCCTGCAAAGAGGAACTCAAGCTGATGCTCGGAATTGTAAAACCGAAATATTTTATTCCGGTCCACGGCGAAAGAAAGCACCTTTTAAAACACGCCGAGCTTGCTCGGTCCATGGGCGTTGACAGCCAAAATATCCTCATTGTTGATAACGGTGTAAGCGTTGAAATGACGGAGGAATCTATTAAAAAGGTTACATCCGTTCCCGCCGGACAGGTCTTTGTTGACGGGCTTGGTGTCGGCGACGTCGGAAACGTCGTTATCCGTGACAGAAAGCATCTTGCAGAGGACGGAATTATAGTTGTCGTTTCGGCGATTGACAGCGCAAGCGGAGAGCTTATTTCCGGCCCGGATATTGTCTCAAGAGGCTTTGTCTTTGTAAGAGAAGCTGAGGAACTTATCGAAGAAGCAAGAGATACCGCTTACAACGCATACCTAAAAGTCTGGGATAAAAGCTGGAACACGATAAAAAATACAATTCGTGACGATGTTTCAAGACTTATGTATGAAAGAACAAAGCGCAGTCCTATGATTCTGCCGATTATTATGGAGATTTAAGAGATGAAAAAGTTGTGGGAAAGATTTGATACGTCTGTTATAGCGTTTTTTGTCGGATTGGCTCTAAGCGCTGCAACTGCGTTTTTCAACATTTGGCTGGCTGTTTTACAGGTGGTTTTTGTTGTCATATTTGCCGTATCAAAATTTTTCTACACAAAAAGAAAAAAAGAAAAACTTCTCTATCAGGCAAAAACTTTTTCAGAGCTGCTTGATTATAAAACTTCAAAGACATGGAGAAGTCTTACGGTTGCCTGTTGTGTTATTGAAAGAGACGGTAATATTCTTTGGCTGAATGATAAATTTGCCGAAAGCTTTCATCTTGACGAAAATGTTTCGCTTACCAATATTCAAAGCATACTCCAAAGACAGAACATAGAGAAGGTTATTGCCGGAAGGGGCTTTCATATTAAGGTCGCTTCGCAGTATTTCAGTGTTTATTCAAATGATATCGAAACCGAAAACGGTGCAAATTATCTTCTTTATTTCTTTGATGAAACAAAGCTGAGACTTACTGAAAAAGAATATTATGATACTCGTCCGTCAATTATGCTTGCGGTAATAGATAATGCCGATGAGCTTTATCAAAACTTCAAAGAAAGCGAATGTGCGGCAATTTTCAGCGAGATACAGCATATCATTGACGAGTGGGTAACATCGTACGGCGGACTTTGCAGAAAGTTTTCCGATGCAAGAAGACTTATAATAGTTGAGGAACGGGGACTTTCAAAAATGATAAGCGACAAGTTTTCTGTTCTTGACAAAGTTCGTAACCTTACCTATAATGAAAGACCTTGCGAAGTAACTCTTTCAATCGGTGTCGGACGTGAATCCGATTATTTAAATTCAAATAATTCCGCAAAACAGGCTCTTGATATGGCTCAGAGCCGAGGCGGCGACCAGGTTGCAATTAAACATGAGGCTCAATATAAATTCTATGGCGGAGTTTCGCAGGGCTTTGAAAAGAAGAACAAGGTTCGTACAAGACTTATTGCAAAAACAATTGCAAATATAATAAAGGACAGCGACAATGTTCTTATAATGGGACACAGATTTTCCGACTTTGATTCTTTTGGAAGCGCGGCAGGAATTTACTGTATCGCCCGCCATTTCGGTATTCCCGCAAGTATTGTTGTAGATATGAACACAACTCTTGCAAAGCCGCTGATTGACAAGTTCGCCGACGATGAAAATATGATAACCGATCCGTCGGGAGCAAGCGAGCTTATAAACGAAAACACCCTTGTCGTAGTTGTTGATACCCACAAGCGCGATTTTACCGAATGTCCGGAGCTTATTGACAAAGCCCCAAAAGTAATGGTAATTGATCACCACAGAAAAAGCGCTCAGTTTATTGAAAACACGGTTGTTTTTTATCATATGCCAAACTCTTCGTCAACTTGTGAATTGGTGACTGAGCTCGTTGAGTATGTTGATTCAAAACCGTTCCTTGATGCTCTTACGGCGCAGGCTCTTTTTTCGGGAATTTTACTCGACACAAGAAACTTTGTAATTCGCACGGGAATACGAACCTTTGAGGCGGCGGGTTATCTGCGCTCAAGAAATGCAAATACAATTGAAGCGAAAAAACTTTTCTCAAATGATATGGAAATCTTCAGACTTCGCAATGCTGTTATTGACAATGCGCAAACCTATAAAGATGTATGCGCCGTTTCTGTTTTTGACCGTGAAAACAAAAATATCCGTCTGATAACTTCTCAGGCGGCCGATGAAATGCTCAATATTGACGGCATAAAAGCTTCTTTTGTGCTTTATAAAAATAAAAATGAAACCGATATTTCCGCCCGTTCTTTCGGTGAGATAAATGTTCAGCTTATTATGGAAAGTCTTGGCGGCGGCGGACACCAGGCTATGTCTGCCTGCCAACTTCCGAATACCTCGCTTGAAGAAGCAAAAGAAAAGCTTTTTGAAGCAATAGATAAATACCTTGAAACCAAATAAATTACAGGAGGAAAATGATATGAAAGTTTTTTTGAAAGCGGACGTAAAAGGTCTTGGAAAAAAAGGGGAACTCGTCAATGCCTCTGACGGTTATGCAAGAAATTTCCTTTTCCCGAGACAGCTTGCAACCGAAGCCAACGCTCAGGCAATGAGCGAATTTAAAAATAAACAGCAGGCCGAAAAATATCGTATTGATACCGAAACTGCCGCCGCAAAAGCAAATGCGGAAAGAATGTCCGGCAAAACTATAAAACTTACCGCAAAAGGCGGAGCAAACGGAAAGCTTTTCGGTTCTGTAACCTCAAAGGAAATTGCCGCCAAAGTTAAGGAAGAATTTGGTATTGATATTGACAAAAGAAAAATTGCGGTTGAAGATATCAAACAGTTCGGAACTTATGAATTTGAAGTTAAGCTTTATGCAGGTATTTCGGCAAAGATGTTTGTAATGGTCGGCGAATAATTAAGGAAGCTCCGATTAAATCTAAGCACGCATGGCGTGGCAGGCATCGCCTGCACGAATTACGCGGCAGGCATCGCCCGCATGAGTTACGCGTGTTGGATTGATGTAAGCCTTTACCACTTGCCCCACGGCACAGCTTAG
>CANQLQ010000228.1 GCA_947624755.1 uncultured Clostridia bacterium
TCTCGTCAGAAATAAGCTCGTCAAGCCCGCGAAGAAGCGCACCGCCGCCGGTGAGCATAATACCCTGGTCAATAATATCAGCCGAAAGTTCGGGCGGCGTTTTTTCAAGCGTTGCACGAACAGTTTCAAGTATCTGTCCAACAGGGTCGGACAGAGCCTCACGAATTTCTTCAGCCGTTACCATAATATTTTTCGGAAGTCCGTCAATAAGATTTCTTCCCTTGACTTCCATTTTGCCTTCACCTTCATATTTTTTGGCGGAACCGATTTTTATTTTGATTTCTTCCGCAGTACGTTCACCGATAAGAAGATTATATTTCTTTTTTACATACTGCACTATAGTATTGTCAAAGGTGTCGCCTGCAACACGCACCGAACGAGAAGTTACAATATCTCCAAGAGAAATAACAGCAACCTCGCTTGTGCCGCCGCCAATGTCAACGACCATACTGCCCATAGCAGAGCTGACAGGCAGACCCGCGCCTATTGCGGCAGCCATAGGCTCTTCAATCAGACTTACATATTTTGCCCCTGCTTCAATTGCAACGTCATGGACGTTTCTTCTTTCAACCTCGGTAACACCCGACGGAATACAAATTACAACTCTTGCCTTTGCAAAAAATGAACCGCCCATTGCCTTTTGAATAAAGTTTTTGAGCATTTCGGCAGTTATATCAAAGTCGGCAATAACACCGTCTTTTAGAGGACGCATTGCCGTAATTGAACCGGGGGTTCTTCCAATCATTTCTTTAGCCTGTGCGCCGACTGCAACAACCTTTGCAGGTCTTGAGGCAACATTAATTGCAACAACAGACGGCTCACGAATAACAATGCCTTTGCCTTTGACAAAAACAAGTGTGTTTGCCGTTCCGAGATCTATTCCTATATCTTGTGAAAATAACATTATTATAATACTCCTTTCGGGAGATAATTGTCTTTTTTTGTATAATAAAACAATATAATGCCAACCGCATAAATGCAAAACTGCATCGTTATTTGCATAAGCGAATCATTCAACGCGCCTTATATAAAAAGATTAGTTTTTCGTTAATGCTAAGCGTTCGCGGCACAAATTATTTTGAAGATTTAAAAAATGTATCTTGAAAAAAAGAAATCGAGAGTTGTTAAGGAAGCGCTGATTAAATCGAACGTGCAGATTGCGCCGCCGAATTTTTCGTCAGATTGTCAAAAGCGACGCAGGAATACTGACGTATTTCAAGGAGCTTTTGGCAAAAATGACGGAAATTATCGGTGCAAGATGCGCGTTCAGCCGGCTGGCGTGATTTATTCAGTGATTCCTTAAAATAACTCTTTGATTTACTTTGTATACATTAATATAGTAATATAACTTATATTATAGTCTAAAAAGTTTTCCGACTCAATAGCATTTTTAAAAAATTCATTAAAATTATTTTTTACATAAGCTTTTATAAAATGCAAAAACAACGTGGAAAAATTTCCACGCCGTAAATTTTAAAGCAACAAAAAATTTTAAGGAAGCACTGATTAATTCAGGGCGTCCTAATTGGCAAGGCACGCATGGCGTGCAGCAATTACGCGGGATAGAAATTATATAAAAATATAATTACACTCCGCGAAAACACTTTGTCTCTAATTTGAAAGCATCTTTTTATATTCCAATTAAGGCAATACTTTGTGTATTAACGAAAATTTTTAGGCAAAATGACGGAATAATTTACCGTCAAGAAGGGTAGCTTGCATTAATCAGTAATTCCTTAATTTATATCTATATATTGCCTTTGTTAAAGTTCGATTTTTCCTTTTATCCCAAACTCTGAAAGAACCTTTATCGTTTTTGAAAGCGGCAGACCGACAATATTGTAATAATCACCGCTGATTTTTTTAACAAGCGCTCCGCCAAGTCCCTGTATACCGTAAGCCCCGGCTTTATCCATCGGTTCGCCGGTTTTTATATATGAATTTATGGTTTCGCCGGAAAGCTCATTAAATTCAACGTCAGAGCAGACCGCAAATGTTTTCTCCTTGTGCTTATCCATAATCGTAACACCGCTGAAAACCTGATGAGTTCCGCCCGAAAGAGCTTTAAGCATTTTCTTTGCGTCTTCTTCGTCTGACGGCTTTGTAAGAATTGCGCCGTCAAGGGAAACAACCGTATCACAGCCGAGAACGACTGCGTCTTTGTTTGAGGCAAAAACACTTTCGGCTTTTCTTTTTGAAAGCTCTTTTACCGCTTTGCAAGCATCTGTTTTTTCAGGAAGGCTTTCATCTGCATCGGAAGGTATAACTTCAAACTCAAAGCCGTAAAATTCAAGCAGCTCCCTTCTTCTCGGTGAAGCAGACGCAACAATAAATTTTTTCATTCAGATTTTACCTTCTTCTTTAAGTCTTGCCGTTTTGAGAACGAGCGCAACCGTTTTGCTGTCGGAAATTTCACCGTTCATAACCATTTCTGTTGCTTTTTCAAGGCTTATTTCAATTACGTCAAGGAATTCGCCTTCATCAAGATGTTGATTTGTATTTTCAAGTCCGGTCGCAAGGAAAAGATGAATAATTTCGCTGCAATAGGCAACCGTCGGATAAACCTGACCCATAGCAATAATGTTTTTGGCAACAACTCCGCATTCTTCCTCAAGCTCACGAATCCCGGCTTCAAGGGGATTTTCACCCTTTTCAAGCTTTCCTGCCGGTAGTTCAAGAAGGGTTCGATGATAAGGATAGCGGTATTGCCTTACAAATTTGAGCATACCATCGTCACTCAAAGCAGCAACGCATACTCCTCCGTTATGTTCAACAACTTCACGTTTGCTTCTTTTTCCGTTCGGAAGTTCAATTTCGTCAACGTGAACCGTTATGATTCTGCCTTCAAAAATTGTTTTTTCGCTAAGTGTTTTTTCTGTAAAATCCATAATGGTGTCTCCTTGCGGTATATTATATCTTATTTTTAAATATAAATTCTGTAAAGGATGGGTGAATTATATGTCAGTTATTAAATCAGAAATTTTTGACTATGAAAAAAACAAGCTTTATCTTGAAACTCTTTGCCGGGAATATCCGTTCATAAGTGCAAATGTTGTTTCACGGACAAGTCTCGGTCGCGGTATTTTTTCGCTCTCGATAGGCAACCGTAAAAACAGCGTGCTTTATGCCGGAGGTTTTCACGGCAGTGAATGGATAACCTGTCTTGCTCTTTACCGTTTTGCCGAAAGGCTATGCAGCAGTTTAAAAAATCACGAGCTTATACATTCATTTGACATCACAAAAGCTTTTTCCGGACTCGGTGTTACAATCATTCCGTGCGTAAATCCCGATGGGACTGAAATTGCGGTTCACGGCCCCGAAGGTGCAAAAACTATGCGAAAGTTCGTGCAAAGTCTCGGCTGTGAGGATTATTCAAAATGGAATGCAAATGCCGCCGGAGTTGATATAAACCATAATTTTCCTGCCGGCTGGGATATTCTCAGACGTATGGAGGAAGAAAAAGGGATAAGCGGCCCCGCCCCGCGTCAGTTTGGCGGAGAATATGCAGAAAGTGAAGCCGAAACAAAAGCAATTACAAGGCTTT
>CANQLQ010000229.1 GCA_947624755.1 uncultured Clostridia bacterium
TCGCCGACGGCAGTCAAAACCGATAATTTGCACAAATTACAACAAAAAAGCTCAAACCAAAAATCAAGAAGATAAAAACTAATCTACACAATCAACGCGAAAACGCTTTGTCCCTAATTTGAAAGTTTCTTTATTAAGTTGCATCTAAGGAAGCACTGATTAATTCAGGGTGTCCTAATTGACGAGGAAATTTTTCGTCAGTTTGTTCAAAAATTTGAGACAATACTTTGTGTATTAACGAGAATTTTTGGGCAAAATGACGGAATAATTTACCGTCAAGTAGGGCAGCTTGTATTAATCAGGGCTTCCCTAAGTCAATACTTTGTGTATTGTCGAGTATTTTGTCAAAGTATTACGGAAAATTTGCAAGCAAGATGAGTTAAGCGAGCTTCCTTAAAATAATAAAAGATTACTTAAAAGACAAAGAGCAACCCGTTTAAAGGTTGCTCTTTGTCTTTTTGAGAATATAAAAAGAAAGGGGGAAGAAGAAAGCGAATTTATTGTGCGTTTGAATTTCAGCCTCTTACAACGCCGTATGAAGTGGTTTTTCTGCCGCTTTCCGCCGGCGCCGAGTCCATATCGACCCATTGCTCAATAATGCTTGGATTTGCAAAAATGCTGTCGAGCTTTTTCATAAACGGAACAATATCGCCGAAATCAAGAACGCGGTGGTCAAAAGCAATACAAATGGGAAGAATAGAGCGAATATCTATGTTTTTGCTGCCGTCGTCCTTTTTTATTACAACGGGTCTGTCCTGAATTGCACCGATACCGAAGGCTGAAACCATCGGCGGAACAATTTCAAGAAGTGAAACTGCGCCGGACTGACTGAGATAGGTCGAACCGATGTTTGAAACAACGACAGTTCCCGGCTCAAGGTCTTTAATTGTAAGCCTTTCCGTTTCGGGAATCGCTTCATAATCCTTCTTTGCCTGACCTTTGAGGTGGTTTATTTTGCAGTGACCGAAGTTCGCACCGTAAAGCTTCATAAGAACGCGGAGAAAGTGACCCTGTTTAAGAGTGCCGAGCGTGTTGTCGAGCGAAACGCTGTACATAGCTTCGGTAAGGTTGGTTTTTTCCGCTCTTGAACGAACGTCACGAATGTAGTCTGACATATCCTCAAGACTTCTGTTGCCAAAGTTGCGAAGATTAATTGTCATCATTTCACCGTTTGGAAGAATTGTCGGCATTGAAATGTTGATATCTTCATATGAATCAATTTTACCCGTAACAAACTTACGGTTAAATTCCATATGCGAGTTCATTATCGGAGCAGATTTAAGACCTTCGGAAATTATTTTAAGCATAACTGTGTTGAAAGTGATTTTGTTGTCCGATTGTCTGTCTTCGTTGATTTTTTTGTAAACCTTGTAAAGCTCGGTTACGTCAGGCTCATACATATATGTAACATGAGGAATGTTTCTCCAGGACTCTGTCGTCATATGAGAAACCATTTTACGCTGAATACCGAAATGCTCTCTTCGTGTTATTTTCATTTAATTAATTCCTTTCAAAAGGCGCATAAATATTATGAATAATATGTTAATATATTATCATAATTGTTAACATATGTCCATAGATTTTAAGAAAAAAATGAGTTTTTTTAAAAATAAATATACAATAGAGAAAATATATTAAAGTATATGAAAATTTTAACGTCTTTAAGTGAATTTGCACTCATTTTTTTAAATTGCATATTCTGTTTTTCGTAAAACTACCAATTGCAATAGCAATATAAAGCCTTTGTTTTAAAACTAACTAAAAAAAATATAAACAAAAAATAAAAATAAAAAATAACGCAAAAAGTGCCTGAAATTAACTTTTGCCGGTATGAAAAAACTTGCGAAGCTGAGCTGTTCTTACGTACAAATAAAAAAATCTTACGGTAAAACGCATAGGGACGACCCCATGTGATCGCCCCTGTAAAAATTATTTTTCATAAATGAACTCTTTTAGTATTTTCGTATTCTCTTCAATATTCATTTTAAGCACATCGCCTTCACCGCTGACTCTTACGTTTGTCCAAGTCCCGTCAGCGGGAACCTGTCTCTGTTCAATGTCATAATGTAGATATTGAACAACAGCGCCAAGACCGAGACTGAGAAATTCGTTACGGCTGATGTCGGTTGAGATCATCGGCATGATCGTATCAAGGGCTTTCATCGTAGTCGCAGGATTTGTTTTTGAAATTTGTGCAATTAGGGCTGAAATAACCCTTCTCTGTCTTTCGGTGCGGTAAAAGTCATTGTCAAGATAGCGGATTCTTGAATACCAGAGAGTTGCGCCACCGGTAAGGTGGTTTTTACCCGGCTTTATATTAATACCCTGAACATTTTTCTTTAGATAGTTTACTTCCTTTTCGGTAACACCGTCAATATCAAGTCCGCCGAGCGTATCAATGAACTTTGTGAAAGCCTCAAAATCAACAAGTATATAGCTGTCGATTTTAACCTTGAAGTTGTATTCAATCGTGTCAATAACAAGCTGCTGACCGCCCGAAGAGCAGGCGGCGTTAAGTTTTCTGTATGCGCCGGTTGTCGGTATGCAGACATAGGAGTCACGAAGGAAAGAAGTAAGTTTAATTTTTTTGCTTTTGGTATCAATTGAGCAAAGCATCATCGTGTCCGAACGCATACCGGCAATTTCGCTTCTTGCGTCACTGCCGATTAACAGAATGTTCTTGACTTTGCTGTCTGAAATAAGCTCACTGCTGTTTATATATTTGTTAGGTTCTCTTTTGCTTTCGTCATAATTGATTTTACCGAGAATCGAATAACCGTAACCGAAAAGTGCAATCAAAACAACAAGAATAAGGCTTACAACCGTTAATGCAATTTTTTTGCCGGTATTCTTTTTCCTCTTTCCCTTTTTTTGCTTTGCAGTCGGTCTTGTACTGTCGGTATTGGAATGAATGGTACGGTTTGAGGATATATCCGACGTTGGCCTTGGCCTTTGAGAAGGGACGGCAGGATTTGAAGAGCCGGCGGGTCTTACCGACATATTTTTGTCGTAATAAGGCTGATATTCCTTTGGAGGGTTCCCGACAGGCTTGCCTTTCGGAACTCTGCTTTGCGAAGACATTATATCGTCATTATCGTCGGGAATATTTACGGAAAATTTCGCATTCTTGGGGTTCGTTGGTTTTATTGAACTGCGATCGGAAAAAATTTCGTCAATATCTTCTTTTGTCGGTTCGATTTCATATTTTGGTTCATTGACAAATGAGTGTTTTTTCGCTCTTTTATTTTGTTCGTCATTATTAAATCTATCGTCCATTTGATTAATCTCCTAAGGTGGAAATGTAAACACTTATAAATATTTTACAATATAATAGTAGATTTAGCAAGATTTTTTTAAAAATTCATTAAATTTGAATATTGGAATAAATGTAGGTTTAGGGAAGCACTGATTAATACAAGCAGCCCTACTTGACGGCAGGCATCGCCTGCATGAGTTACGCGTGTTGGATTGATGTAAATCTTTACCACTTCCCCCACGGCACGGCTTTGCTATAAGCCATAACCGCGTAGGGGCGACCCCATGT
>CANQLQ010000230.1 GCA_947624755.1 uncultured Clostridia bacterium
TGGCAAAAATGACGGAAAATATCGGTGCAAGATGCGCGTTCAGCCGGCTGGCGTGATTTATTCAGTGGTTCCTTAAGTGGATATTGCCCAATGTGCTGTGCGCGACCGGCTTATAAATATTATATCTATATTGCAAAACAGCTTGTAAATACATTATACTTATCCAGCAGGTGACCTCGGTTGCCTGCTGATAATTATTTTCGGTTGGTCAAAATGTATTACGGATACCGTCTTTGATGTTAAATTTTATGCAAATATACAAAGTGTGTATAGATTCATGAACAAAGTATTGACTTTTATGCATTTTAATGGTATATTTTTTAGTACTTTGTTAAGCGTAAATGAATATAGATGCATAATTATGCATAAGTAAGGGGTTCAAATGAATAAAAAAAAGTTATTTATCGACGGAAGGGAAGGAACAACCGGACTCGGCATTGTTTCAAGAATCGAAAACAGAGATGACGTTGAACTTATTGTGCTCCCCGATGAAGTCAGAAAAGATAAAGAGGCAAGAAAAAAAGCAATCAACGAAAGCGATATAACAATTCTTTGTCTGCCCGATGAAGCGGCAAAAGAATCGGTTTCGCTTTGTGAAAATAAAAACACAATTATTCTTGACGCTTCGACCGCTCATCGAATCGCAGAAGGCTGGGTTTACGGTCTTGCGGAGCTTGAAAAAGGTCAGAGCGAAAAAATAAGAAACGCAAAAAGAATTGCTGTTCCGGGTTGTCACGCAAGCGGATTTATTGTCCTTGTTTCTCCGCTTGTAAGAAATGAAGTTTTGGAAAAAGACGCACTTCTTACCTGTCATTCAATTACAGGCTACAGCGGCGGCGGCAAAAAGATGATAGCGGCATATGAAGCGGACGAAATACCGGAAAACCTAACCGCTCCGAGACAGTACGGTCTTACGCAAAACCATAAGCATCTTCCCGAAATGGTGCATTATACCGGACTTTCAAACGCTCCTGTTTTTTGCCCTATTGTGTCAAATTTTTATTCGGGTATGCTTGTGACTGTTCCTGTTTTCAAAAATCAGCTTTGCAGCGGGGCAACAATTGAAGATATAAAGAATATTTATAAAAAAGCTTATGACGGTTCAATGAATATTGAATATACCGAAGATTTTTCCAAAAACGGTTTTGCCGACAGTAATACCCTTTCGGGAACCGATAAAATGCAGGTGACCGTTTGCGGAAACGAAGAGCGAATGATTCTTATGGCAAGATATGACAACTTAGGCAAAGGCGCTTCCGGTGCGGCGGCACAATGCCTTGACATAATTCTTGGTTAAAAGGTGAATGATATGATAACTAAAATTGAGGGCGGTGTATGCGCCGCAAAAGGGTTTAAAGCCGGCGGAATACATTGCGGAATCAGAAAAAACAAATCAAAAAAGGACCTTGCCTTAATCCTCAGCGAAGTAAAGGCAAATGTTGCGGCTGTTTATACAACCAATCTTGTAAAAGGCGCACCGCTTACCGTTACAAAAGAAAATATTGCCGACGGCAAAGCCCGGGCAATAATCTGCAACAGCGGCAACGCAAACACCTGTAATCTCGGCGGCGAAGATGTTGCGAAAGAAATGTGCAAAATAACAGCCGATACGTTTGGATTTTCGCAAAAAGATATCGTTGTTGCGTCAACCGGAGTAATCGGACAGCCGCTTGATATTACGCCCATAGCTTCTTCGATTGCCTTGCTGAAAGACAGCCTTAAATCTGACGGAAGTTCAGATGCAAACCAGGCGATTATGACAACCGACACAAAGGAAAAATCCGCTTCGGTTTCGTTTGAAGCCGGCGGAAAAATCTGTCACATCGGCGGTATTGCAAAGGGTTCGGGTATGATTCACCCCAACATGGCAACAATGCTTGTTTTTATCACGACCGATGCGGCGGTAAGCTCCGAAATGCTGCAAAAAGCTCTGAGCAGTGATATACAAAACACATTCAACATGGTAAGCGTTGACGGTGACACATCAACAAATGATATGGTTGTCGTTATGGCTAACGGGCTTGCGGGAAATGCCGAGATTACTGCCGAAGGAGAAGATTTCTCCGAATTTATGTGTGCGCTCAACAGCGTTACAATGTCTCTTTGCAGAATGATCGCCGGCGACGGTGAAGGCGCAACGAAGCTTCTTGAATGTAAGGTAAGCGGCGCAAGGAATATTGACACCGCCAAAGCTGTCGCCAAAAGCGTTGTATGCTCTTCACTTTTCAAAGCCGCTATGTTCGGTTCGGATGCAAACTGGGGCAGAGTCCTTTGTGCGATCGGCTACAGCGGAGTACCTGTTGACGTTTCAAAGGTTGATGTAAGCTTCCAATCAAAAAAAGGTGAGATAGCCGTCTGCAAAAACGGCAGAGGTATTGATTTTTCGGAAGAAAAGGCAAAAGAAATTCTTCTTGAAGAAGAAATTACAGTTAATATCAGCCTTAACAGCGGCGACGCTTCTTCGACCGCATGGGGCTGTGACCTGACCTATGATTACGTAAAAATCAACGGAGACTACAGAACCTAAAGGAAGGAGAACATGGACGTACCTTTGCGTCCGTGTCAAACTAAAACAATGGAAATAGATAATGCGCAGCGGGCTTCCGTTCTGATTGAAGCGCTTCCGAATATTCAGGAATACTACAACAAGGTCGTTGTTATAAAATACGGCGGCAACGCAATGATCGACAATGAACTCAAACAGGCGGTTATGGGCGATATTGTTCTTCTTTCGCTTGTTGGCGTAAAGGTTGTACTTGTTCACGGCGGCGGCCCGGAAATTAACGATATGCTCACAAAAATCGGCAAGAAAAGCGAGTTTATTGACGGACTTCGTGTTACCGACAAAGAAACAATGGACATTGTTCAGATGATTCTTTCGGGCAAGGTCAACAAAGATCTCGTAAAGCTTATTCAGACTAAAGGCGGTAATGCGATCGGTCTTTGCGGCGCTGACGGAGCGATGATAAAAGCGAAACCGCTTGATAAGAAATACGGTTTTGTCGGTGAGATCACCGCAGTTGATCCCGAACCTATAATCGGCGTTCTTGATTACAACTACATACCCGTTGTTTCAACTATCGGTATAGACGATGAAGGCAACAGCTATAACATCAACGCCGACACGGCGGCGGCCGCAATTGCGGCAGAGCTTAAAGCCGAATGTCTTATCACGCTTACGGATATCGACGGAATTATGCTCGACAAAAATGATGCGAAAACCCTTATAAAAACCATGAAATCCTCCGATGCTCCAAAGCTCATTGATAAAGGAGTAATAAGCGGCGGTATGATTCCAAAGGTCAAAGGCTGCGTTGAAGCGATTGAAAAGGGCGTTCGTAAAATATTTATAATTGACGGCAGAATACCGCATTCTATTCTTATTGAGACCCTGACCGAAGAAGGTCTTGGAACAATGATTATAAAATAAAAAAGAAAGGATTAACACGGATGCTTACCCGTTTAGGCAGCAGCCGTGTTTAGGAAATCACTGATTAATAAAGGCAGCC
>CANQLQ010000231.1 GCA_947624755.1 uncultured Clostridia bacterium
TTTAAAAGGTAATTCCCCTGTCAGGGGAAATGTCTGCGAAGCAGACAAAAGGGTCCGGGGCCTACGGGCGGCGCCCCCATCGCAGCCCGCAGGCTGCGAAATTTTTGCCTAAAAGAGCGAAGTAGGGGCGACCACATGGGGCCGCCCCTACTTCGGCATTTATAAAAATTGTTTTGCACAGCCATTACAATACCGCCGTTAAAGCTTATTCACCGTTTTTATGAAATACAGACAATTTTTCCGCAAGCTATTTTTTTGCCTGAATTTCCGGCAGGCTGAGAATTGAAGTCATCGGGCATATCGTGAATTACAACCGTCCTTCCGATAACCTCTTCAGGTTTGAACCTGTTTGTAAGAAAAGCGCTTACGGCATATCCGTTATTTCCGAAAAGTACCGGCAAGTCGCCTTTGTGAAACGGGTGAGCGCAATTTTCCGGATTATAGTGCGCGAGCGTTGCGGCAAACGGGTCTTCCTCTGTGCCGCAGCAATCCATGCCCTCGTGAATATGAAAACCAAATATTCTTTCACTGCATTCACCGCAGTTTTTCAGCAAACCGCCGATTTCAGCAAGCACAACCGTACCCAAAGCTGTTTTGAAAAACTTCACGCTGCCGTTTATACTTTTATATTCGTCACTGCCTCTTACTCTCGCTTCGGCACAAGGTCTGCTATTAAGAACCGACACAAGCGACAAAGGGAAATGGGAACAATTGCAATCGTATCTGTTATACATTTCTGCCTCCTTAAAAAATGTATTCAAGGTATTTTATGCAAAAGCAGATACAGACGTTAAAATATAAAAGCCTACCGCAAAATTAATTTTTTGGCGAATACGTTGTTTCGGGCTATCAAACGGGAACCGCCCCTACCGAAAATAATATAATTTTTATTACAGTCTCAAGAGCTTTTTGGCGTTGTTATAGAACACGTCCTCTTGTTCCTTTTCGCTAAGTCCGCAGGTTAAAACCTTTTGTATTTCAACTGTCGGGTGATGAAAAGGTGAATCTATACCAAACATTATTCTGTCACTGCCAACGGTTCTGTAAGCCTCAAGAATTTTACTGCCCATCGGCATACCGCTCATTTCGAGATAAAGATTCGGATAACGCTTTGCCATTTTGATTGAAGCGTCTATATATACTCCGTGTCCGTGACCCATGTGAATCATTGTAGCCCTTACATCGGGATATTTCTCCGCAAGAAGCGCAATGCTCCAGGGAAGAGAATACGGCGGATGTCCGCAGTGAATAAATACCGGTACATCATGTTCTTTTGCAAAATCCATTACGGGATAAACGCAAGCATCGTCAGCAACAAACGAGTCGAACAACGGCTGCATTTTTATTCCCGCAAAGCCTTCCTTGTTAATGTATTTTTCAAGCTTTTTTTCAACATTATCAAGAAGCGGATTGACCCATACAAACGGAACGATTTTATCGGGGTAGGTTTGAAATGCGTCTACAACTTCATCATTACCCTGAAATGATGCTCCGGTTAAAAAAGTTTTTTCAATTTCATATTCTTCCATTTGCTCGACAAGTCTCTGCTTATTAAATTCAACGCCTGCCCAGCCGCCGAAATTACCTATATGCGAATGTGCGTCTATCTTTTTCATAATTTACCAATCCTTTCATTCTGCCATTGATTTTAACTTTTTGCCTGCGGCCGTGGAATTGAGCACAATGATTATTATTGCTCCAAGCACGGCGCCGATTACAGTCTGAAGCACAAGAGGAATTATTGCTCCGCTCAATCCCGCCGCACCGCCGATTATGTACCAAGCTAACGAATAACCACCGATATGAACTACCGCTGCGGCGATTACACCGAGAATATATCCAACGGTTTTGCAGTTAAAAATTTTTTCCGCAACCAAGAAAATCGTTAAAGCCATAAGCATTTTAACTATTGCAGTCGGCAAAATCCATATAGCGTATCCGCTTGCCAAATCAGCAAGTCCGGCTCCTACTGCCGCCGGCAGACATGCCCTTTTGCCGCCTAAGATCCATACTGAAACAATAATGAATGCATCACCTAAATGTGCGTAACCCATTGTTCCGATAGGCAATTTAAAAGTGGAGGTGAACACAAACACCATGGCCGCCATTAATCCGGCAAGGCATATACTTTTTATATCGCTGCTTTTTTTCAAATCTCTCTGCCCCCTTTTTCAATTCTTTGTTCTAATTATATCCAATCTGTACATTAAATAAATATCCAATTATAACAATTTTTTAGTGCACAGATTGTTAAGGAACCTCTTATTAAATCATACTTATGGATTAATCGGATCTTGCTTAAACATGATTTTTATTTTTATATTTATGTGGTATAATATTTATCGAAGCTAATTTTATAAAGGAAGGTAAAATTTATGTGTACGGCAATAACTTATAATACAAAAAATCATTATTTCGGAAGAAATTTTGATTTAGAGTTCTCTTACAACGAAACTATTACGATAACACCGAGAAATTATCCTTTTAAATTCAGAAATGTCAATGATATTGCCAATCATTACGCCCTTATCGGCATGGCTTTTGTGGCAAATGATTATCCTTTGTATTACGATGCAATTAATGAAAAAGGCTTAGGCATGGCGGGCTTAAATTTCCCGGCTAATGCAGACTATAAAGATAAAAGAGACGATAAAGACAACATTGCTTCATTTGAGTTTATCCCGTGGATATTATCACAATGCGCCAATCTTGAAGAGGCAAAAAAGTTATTAAATAATATTAATATTGATAAAACTGATTTTAGCGAGCAATTGCCCGCTTCCCCGTTACACTGGATAATTTCCGACAAGGAAAGCTCAGTTACGGTTGAATGTGTAAAAGACGGCTTAAAGATATACGACAATCCGTTGGGAGTTTTAACAAACAATCCGACTTTTGATATTCAAATGTTTAACTTAAATAATTATATGACCTTGTCTGTTGAACCGCCTAAAAATAATTTTTGCGAAAAATTAAATCTCAGCATTTACAGCCGCGGTATGGGCGCTTTGGGCTTACCGGGAGATTTATCATCGGCTTCGAGATTTGTTAAAGCGGCCTTTACAAAACTTAATTCTTTATCCGGGGATACGGAATCGGAAAGCGTCAGTCAGTTTTTTCATATTTTGGGTTCTGTAGAACAACAAAGAGGCTTGGTTCATATGGGCGATAATAAATATGAAATAACAATTTACAGTTGTTGTTGTAATATGGATAAGGGTATATATTATTATACAACTTATGAAAACAGTCAAATTACCGGAATTGATATGTATAAAGAAAATTTAGACGGCAGTGAATTAATTAATTTTGATTTAATTAAGGGACAGCATATATTAATGCAAAATTGATATATAACAGTATGGGCTACCCCATGCGGACATCGTCCGCAGGAATTACGTGGGCACGCATGGCGTGCGGCAATTACGTGGGGTAGTTTAATGTAAGCCTTTACCGCTTGCCCCACGGCACGGCTTAGTGCTGAACCTATTTTTGCAATTTCC
>CANQLQ010000232.1 GCA_947624755.1 uncultured Clostridia bacterium
TGTTTTCAAAAAGAGAAAAAGCAAACCATACGCCGAGTACATCGGTAACCGTTTCAACAATAGAGCTCATTGCAAAGGCAAAAAGCGAAGTAAAAGCCGATATAGTAAGTATCAGGGCTATCAGACCGTTGAGAAAAGCCGGAACAAAGCAGACAGCAAACGCCTTTCTCGAAGTCGGAGCAAGCTCATGTTCAACGTGACCGATAAGCTCGTCTGAACGAAGCAGTCTGTTATCTTCAACGGGAATACCGCAGATTCTGCAAACTATGTGTTCCCAAAAGCCTCTGACCATAGCGCCGGGGAAGGTGAGATATTTTGCAATTACATAAAGCTTATCCATCAGACGTCGCCTCCTTTTTCAAGAAGCACCTGTTCAAGTGTCATCTTTCCTTTTCTGTATTTTTCAACAGATGAACCAATTTTGTAACCGTACGTTTCAAGGGTTTGTTTTGCTTCGTTGTAACCGTCTTTATCCTTTTGAGCAAGACAGCAAAGTGCATAAAGGTTTATATCTTCAACTCTCTGCTGACAGTTCTGAAGATACTGCATCATATTATTAAGAGCTTTTTCGCTGTCGCCTTTCATAAGGTAACCTACAGCATAAATTCTGTAGTATGTCGGATATGAACTTTGCGATGCCTTAGCGGCGGCGTCACGGGCAATTTCAAGAATACGGTCCGCATCGGGATTTTCGCTGAAACGTATTGCGTTTGCGTATGCGTTGTAAACCATAAGCTCCTGAGAGTTGATTTCGGTACACTTATCAAAATATTTCTTGGCGTTTTCTATGTCGCCGAGATTTCCGTAGGTATTCATAATATATGTCAGATAAATCCACGGATACCGGCCTTCGTCAATCTCTTCAATTTTCAAAAGCTGTTCAAGCTGGGTTTTGTCGTCCTCTTCGTGAACAAGCATAAGAAGATATTTTGCATATTCAAGGAAGGTTTGATTATACTTGCCGTCTTTCTTGTTATCTTCAATAAAGCCGTCAATTTTTTTGATTGAAGCTTCATAATCGAAGTCCCCGCCGTTGAGAGCGTCGCCAAAGTTTTCGTTTATAAGCTGTGACGAAGCCATAAGCACATCATAATCGTTTTTGATTTTTACATATTTTTTGTTCCATGGGAGTTTTAGCTCAAAATCAGAAAAATATGTATCAATATAAGTCTCGGCATCAGAGTAATAACCGAGTTTTTCCATAATGTCAATTGTATTTTTTACCGCCTTCATTGAAACGTTGTCATCATCAGCGATTGAGCTGAGATATTGCTCATATACGCTTGCGGCATCAACAAGGCGATTTTCGCTGTACGCCGCCTGTGCGTCGAGAAGGTCAATATAGCTTTCGGAATTTTTCGCCATAAGACCGAACGAAAAGCCAGCAGCAATGAAAACTATTACCGCCATAATAATACCTATCGGGTTGAGCGGGTTCGCTTTCATAAGCTCTCGGCATTCGGTGCAATACGGATAATCTTCACCGAAAGAAGTGTCGCGCTTTCTTTCGCCGCAGCATTCGCAAACTCCTACATCTTCGTCTTCGGATTCTTCAGCTTCTTCTTCGATTTCGTCAAGCTCCTGAATCAGAATATCCTGATTTTCTTCACCGTTCATCTCTTTGTCAAGCTCGGCTTGAAACATATCCCTGATACCTTCGAGTTCGGTTTCAAGCTCGGTTTTTACTTCACTTTCGTTTTCATTCTGCGTTTCGCCGCCGGAATTTTCTTCTTCGGCTTCGGGCAGATTTTTTTCAAATTCGTCCAAGAAAAGACCTCCTTTTCAAAATATAACTCATGTATATTTTATCATTGCTTTTTTGAAAAATCAATAATAAAAACATTATCTTATTAATTATATTCTCTAAAGCTCAAATCAAGTTAAAACAATTCAAAATAAAACGTATCTCATTCTAAATTCTTTTTGCTCCTTGACGTAAGAAGCGACCGAATAATGCTGCCCCGGCAAAACCGTTACACCGAATATCCTCCGTCGACGCTGATTATCTGACCTGTGATAAACGATGCTTTTTCGTCTGCAAGAAAAACCGCAAGGTTTGCAACATCGTCGCCCGTACCTATTCGCCCGACTGGGGTTTGGTTTATAATCTCTCTGATTTCATCTTCGTTTAAATGAGCATTCATTTTTGTATCTATCATTCCCGGAGCAATGCAGTTGACGGTAATACCGCTCGGTGCGGCCTCTTTTGCAAGAGCTTTTGTGAATCCTATAATTGCCGCCTTTGAAGCGCTGTAATGCACTTCGCACGAAGCTCCGGTAACTCCCCACATTGAAGAAATATTTATTATTCTTCCGCTTTGTTTTTTTATCATTGAAGGAAGGATCTCTTTTGTAAGGCACATTGCGCTTTCGGTGTTGACAGCAAAAATTTCTCTTGCCTTTTCATCGCTTACAAGCTGAAAAAGCCCCGCATAAGAAATGCCCGCATTATTAACAAGAACATCGGCATTTCCCTTTTCGCTTACAAAAGCGGCAAAAGCCTTTACATCTTCCGGCTTTGAAAAATCGGCGCAAAAACTAAAAGTCTCGACATTACAAGTATTTTTTATTTCTTCGCAAAGCTTTTTGACCTCGGCTTTGTTTTTGAAATACTGCATAACAATGTTATAACCCTTTTGGGCAAAATTTCTGCAAAGCGCCGAGCCTATTCCGCCTGAAGCTCCTGTGATAACTGCTGTTTTGTTCATTTAGACCACCTCATAGCAAAATGCGATATCCGTCTTAAAAAATCTCTAATTATATCTAATGCTCCGGCGGGCATCGTCCGCAGGAATTACGTGGGTTGGATTGATGTAAGCCTTTACCGCTTGCCCCACGGTACAGCTTGGTGCTTAACCTATTTCCGCAATTTTTCGATTAAGTAATTTACCTCCCCTGAAAGGGGAGGTGTCATGCGTAAGCATGACGGAGGGGTGGCGGACATCGTCCGCAGGAATTACGCGCAGTAGTTTAAGCAGGCTTTTTCCCTTACGCCGCGAAACGACTTGTGTTGTTAACTGTAAAAGTTTTATTCAGTGGGATATCGTCCACGGCGGTTAGACAGGGAAGATTTATATAAGTCTTGATACTAACACAAATGCACGCGTAGGGGCGACCCCATGTGGTCGCCCACGGGCATCGCCCGCAGGAGTTACGCGGGACAAATTTATATTTAACGTCAAATGAATCCCGCGAAAAAAAGTCTATTACAGACTAAGACAAAAAAGAACAAAGTATAATTTGGAAAAAACTAACCTTTACAACAGGCTTTATCCTGAGGCACAGACCGCATTTTCCCTTTTTATCGCAGCTAAGATGAAAAGAAACAAACTCACCACAGGGGAAATAAAGCAGAAACCGGTCTATAGGCGAAGCGACCCGCTTTGAATGCTTCGCATTCAAACGGTTGAGCGCAGCCGTACGTCAGCATGTTTCTTTTGGAACTTTTCTTTCAAAAGAAAAGTTCGCCGAC
>CANQLQ010000233.1 GCA_947624755.1 uncultured Clostridia bacterium
GTTCATATTTTCCTCTTTTACCTTGTCAAATTCGCTCATATCAGCACCCGCAATCATATCGCCTATGGCTTTGGGTATTACCCATTTTCTGTCAACGAGCAGATTGTCAATAGTATTGACAACAAAAGCGGCGGCGCCGGCTAAGCCGGAAACACCGATAGCAAGCTTTGTTAAATTCTTCATATTCATTCCCCTTTGTATTTTACTTAAGGAATCACTGATTAATATAAGTTATCCTGATTGACGGTAAATTATTCGGTCATTTCGCCCAAAAAATTCTCGTTAATACACAAAGTATTGACTTGTATTTTTGGAACATAAAAATCTACTTCCAAATTAGAGACAAGATGTTTTCGCGGTGTAAAATTATATTTTATATAATTTCTATCTCGCGTAATTCCTGCGGGCGATGCCCGCCGATGCCTGCCGCACCCCTCCGTCACACTGCGTGTGACACCTCCCCTTTCAGGGGAGGTAAAATTGCCTAATCGAAAAATTACGAAAATAGGTTCAGCACCAAGCTGTGCCGTGGCAAGTGGTAATGGCTTACATCAATCCAACCCGCGTAATTCCTGCGGGCGATGCCCGCTCGCCAATTAGGGCACCCTGAATTAATCAGTGCTTCCTTAAGTATTACATAATAATTTTATCATGCTTTTCCTTCCGACTGAGCCTTGTAGTAATTCATAAGACAGCCTTCGAGAATAATTGTCTTTTCATCTTCCGTAAGACCCTTGACATAAAGAGTGATATCATCTACGCCATCGGCAGTAATGACCTTTGCAGGAATTTCTTCTTTGCCGTTTTTGATTGCATCGCGGATACCGGGAACATAAACATAGTCGCCGTCGGTATAGTTAAATTCAGTGTCTTTGTCGAGAGTGAACGGAAGAATACCCCAGTTTATGCAGTTTGAACGGTATCTCTTGGTTGCAAATTCATAGCAGATGTTTGCAAAACCGCCGAGTACCTTTTGGCATGACGCAGCCTGTTCTCTTGCAGAGCCGTCGCCCGGACGGTTAGCAAATACGCATGAGCCGAACTGAGTGTGCTTTGCGGTTTCTTCTGCATTGTCAACAACCTTTGAAAGTGTATCAATGACCTCTTTTGAACCGTTGTTTTCTCTTCTGAGCGCTTCCTGTGCCGCTGTTGCCTTTGCACGCGGAACATACTTAGGTTCACGGCGGGAAAGAGCAAATTCGGAAAGGCGAAGCGGATTTGAACGGTAGCTTGAAGTTTCTCCGGACGGAATAAGCTCATCGGTAGTTGTTACGTCATCGTGAAGAACACAGGCAAGCTTTACAAGAAGGTTTTCTTCAAGCTGATACATCTTTGGCCAGTCGGTGATATTGGGACCGAATTTAAGCTCGTAATCATTATCGGCTTTACCGAAGCCCTGATAAACACGCTTGTCATATACGCCTTTTTCAAATGTATATTCGTACTCGGCCTTGTCATAATCAATATCTGTTGCGGCGGTGAGAACACCTTTGTTAAGCGCTGTTGCGGCAATTGAACGCGAGTCAACAAGAGCAACGCCCGAAAGCTGGCCTTCACCCGGCTTTGAGCCTTCCCTGTTCGGGAAGTTTCTTGTTGTATGTCTGATTGAAAGACCGTTGTTTGCCGGAACGTCGCCTGCGCCGAAGCACGGACCGCAGAAGCAAGGCTTGAATACTGCGCCGGCTTCAAGAAGCTTGCCCTGAACGCCGCTTCTGAGAAGAGCAAGATTAACGGGAACGCTTGACGGATAAACCGAAAGCGAGAAGTAGCCGTCACCGGTAGATTTTCCGTCAAGGATAGATGCGGCTTCGCAGATATTTTCAAACATACCGCCTGCACAGCCTGCAATTACACCCTGGTCAACATGGATTTGACCGTCTTTAGCCTTGTCATAAAGCCTAAAGTCAACCTTTGAGCCAAACTGAGCCTTTGCTGCTTCTTCAACTTCTTTGAGAATTGACGGATTTGACTGGAGTTCGTGTATTGAAAAAGCGTTAGACGGATGGAAGGGAAGGGCTATCATACTTTCAATTTTTGAAAGGTCGATTTTAATTGCCATATCATAATAAGCGGCCTGACCCGGCTTGAGTTCTTTGTAATCTTCGGGTCTTGCGTGAACCGTATAGAAATCCTTGACCTTTTCGTCTGTCTGCCAGATTGATGAAAGGCAGGCGGTTTCGGTCGTCATAACATCAATACCGATTCTGAAATCCATACTGAGATTTTTAACGCCCGGACCGACAAATTCAAGAACCTTGTTTGTAACAAGACCTTCTTTGAACACCTTGCCGCAAAGAGCGATTGCAACGTCGTGAGGGCCGACGCCTTTTTTCGGTGCGTTTTCAAGATATACCATAACAACTTGCGGAGCGTTTATATCCCATGTGTTGCGAAGAAGCTGTTTAACAAGCTCCGGTCCGCCTTCGCCTACAGCCATTGTGCCGAGAGCGCCGTAACGGGTGTGGCTGTCCGAACCGAGTATCATATTTCCGCATTTCGCCATCATTTCACGCGCATACTGGTGAATAACGGCCTGATTTGCGGGGACATAGATACCGCCGTATTTTTTTGCGGCGGAAAGACCGAAAACGTGGTCGTCCTCGTTGATCGTTCCTCCGACAGCGCAAAGGCTGTTATGGCAGTTTGTAAGAGCATAGGGAATAGGAAATTCTTTAAGTCCGCTTGCTCTTGCGGTTTGAATGATTCCGACATATGTAATGTCATGTGAAATCATTGAGTCAAAGCGAATCTGCATTTTGCCTTCGGTATTGCTTATGTTGTGACTGCCGAGAATGCCGTATGCAATGGTGTCGTTCTTGGTTCCGGGTGTAATACCCATAGCTGAAAGCTGTTGTTTTTGTTCTTCGGGATTACCGTCAATGATTGTTTCGCCGTTTACAAGGTAAACGCCGCGGTTAATTACTTCGATCATTTTTATTTTCCTTTCTAAACTTTATATTTAAGTTATATATTGCTTCTGTTTTTTATAAAAGTATTTTATTAATTTGGTAAATTATTTTATCTATTCATAGTTTTTCATTCGGCATTGTCCTTGTTTTTGAAATCAACTCTGTTTGCCTCGCTTGAAAAAAGAGGTCAGCCGGGAAAAAACTTTCCCGCTGTCTGAAAAGTTCCAATAATCAATTACCAACTTCTTCTGTAAATATGATTAATTTCCCTGTAATAAGCTTCATCAATACTTTTAAGCGATTCTTCACCGATACGAAATGCCCAGTTTTCCTGCGTAGTGCCGGGAATGTTCATTCTTGCGTCCTTGCCGAAGCCGCACATATCCTGAACGGCAACTATTGCTGTATTTGCCGAGCTTCTCCATACCGCTTCAATAACCGCCCTGCACGAACCGCTGTATGCACCGCCGTCGCCCCCGTTGTTTCCGCCGAAACAGC
>CANQLQ010000234.1 GCA_947624755.1 uncultured Clostridia bacterium
TATTTTTTATCTTAGTCTGTGATAGACTTCTTTTCGCGGGGTTCATTTGACGTTAAATATAAATTTGTCCCGCGTAATTCGTGCGGGCGATGCCCGTGGACGACCACATGGGGTCGCCCCTACGCGTGCAGTGGTGTTAGTATAAAGACTTATATAAATCTTCCCTGTGTAACCGCCGTGAACAATGTCTACTGACTAAAATTTTTATAGTTAAAAACGAAAGTCATTTCGCGGCGTAAGAGTAAAAGGCTGTATAATCTACTTCGCGTAATTGCTGCACGCCATGCGTGCCTGCCGAATATCTCATCAATTAGAAACATATATCTGCATTTTAGTTTTAACAGGGCAGTCCTCTGTCTCCAATTGCTCGTCCGCAAAGGCTGTCACAAAAGAAATATTTTCAGGTGCAGCGTCTGCTGTCAGCTCTTTTTTCGATGTACCACACCATAAAATATTGTAAATCTTGTCATTTGCTGATATAATTAGACAAAGGATATTTGTTTTTAAGGAGTGGTCAATATAAAAATTTCTGTAATCGGCGGAGGCGGAGTGCGTTCGATGTTCCTTGCAAAAAGCATAGCGCAAAAAGCAAGGGCGCTTGCCATTGATGAACTCTGCTTTATGGACAATAACGAAACTAAGCTTAATATTTACGGCAAAATGGCAAAACACGTTGCTTTTCTCCTTTGCCCCGAACTTAAATTTACCCTTACAACCGATGCGGTCGAAGCCGTAAAGGACTGTAAGTATGTAATTACAACAATTCGTGTCGGTGAGGACAATATGAGGTGCAAAGACGAGCGTATTGCGCTTGACCTCGGCGTTCTCGGTCAGGAAACAACGGGTGCGGCAGGTCTTTCATTCGCTATGAGAAGTGTTCCCGCTTTGGCGCAGTATTGCGAGCTTATCAAAAAATATTCAAAGCCTGACGTAAAAGTATTCAACTTCACAAATCCCGCAGGTGTTGTCTCTCAGACGCTTCGCGATATGGGCTACGATTTCACGTTCGGAATATGTGACGCTCCGTCGGGTATGCTTCGCTCCTTTGCCATGCTATACGGCAAAACGCAAAACGATATAAGCGGCGAAATATACGGGCTTAACCACCTTTCCTACTTCAAAAGTATCACTCTTTGCGGCAAGGAAATTATGAATGAGCTGATCGAAAACGACGAAGCTTACAAAGAAACCGATATGCGCTATTTTGACAAGCAGCTTCTTCGTGACCGCGGCAGTATTTTAAACGAATACCTCTATTATTTCTACTACCGTGAAAAGGCGGTCGAAAATATTCTCAAAGCGCCTCAGACCCGCGGCGAACAGATTGCCGAAATTAATAAAAATATGACCGAAGAACTTTCTAAAATGGATATTGACAACGACTTTGACGCCTGCCTTGAGGTTTTCAACAAGTGGTACGGTATGCGTGAAAGCAACTATATGGCAAGCGAAACAGGCGTTAAAAGAACAAACCCGTGGCGTTTTGATATCTACAGCGAAGATGAAGGCGGCTATGCCGGAGTTGCGCTGAAATATATTGAAAATGCTCAAAGCGGAAAAACCGGCACAATGATAATGTGCATACCTAACGAGGGTGCAATTGAAGGACTTGAAGACAGTGATGTTGTTGAAATTACCTGCGATGTAGACGCTGAAAGCTGTGTTCCGCATAAGATGGGCAAGGTTGACGAACAGAACCTTGAGCTTATCAGAAGAGTAAAAATTTACGAAAGACTTTCTTCAAAGGCTATCCGCGAAAAGAACAAAAAAGCCGCAATTGAAGCTCTTACCCTTCACCCGCTTGTAAATTCATATTCACTTGCCTGCAAGCTTACCGAAAGAAAAAATTTGTAGCCGGTGTCGGAAGCACTAATGTTGACCTTCTTTATTCGGGGCTTACAAGACTTCCGAATGAAGGAGAGGAGCTTTATACCAAAGATTTTTCCGTTCTTCTCGGCGGCGGTGTTCCCGCAGCGCTAATTAACCTTTCAAGACTTGACATTCCCACAAAAATCGCAACCGAACTCGGCAATGATATTTTTTCAAATTTTGCAAAGTCTCAATTTGAAAAATGCGGCTTAGTTCCTCTCAATCTTTATGACGCAGACAAAATTCCGCTCAACATAACCAGCGCAATGATTACCCCCCGTGACCGCACTTTTATGTCATACGGAAAAGGCGACATTGAAGCTGCGGAAAAGTCAAAAAAGGCAGTTTATGAAGCTTTCAGCGGCGCAAAAATTGTAATAATTCAAAAAGGCGGCTTCATTCCCGTTTATGAAAAACTAAAAGAAGAAGGCTCTATTCTCGTTTTCGACTGCGGTTGGGATGATGATTTATCGCTTGAAAATTATGAGCAATATCTCAAAATTGCCGACTACTACACACCGAATAAGAAAGAAGCTTTAAAAATAACAGGCGCACAAACTCCCGAAGAAGCGGCAAAGATTTTATCAAAATATTTTGATAATGTAATTGTAAAGCTTGACAAGGACGGCTGTCTCGGTATGACAAGGGACGAAACATTTGTTGTTGCACCCGTGCCGAATGTGAAAGCCGTTGATTCGACCGGCGCAGGAGACGCTTTCCTTTCGGGCTTCATTTACGGTTTGTTTCACGAAAAGCCGTTTAAAGAATGTATCACCTACGGCAACATCACAGGCGCAAAATGTGTTACCAAAGTCGGCTGTCTTGAAGCTTATGTAACAGAAACCGAGCTTCTTGAAACTGCTGCAAAAATATACAACATATAAAGGAGAAAAAACCAATGACACATAAGAAAAAAGTTATCCTTTCAGCAGGACTTTTTATTTTGATTTTTGCAGGACTTCTTGTTACTGCTACCTTCACCGACCTTAATATCAGCATGATTTTGACCAAAAACGCTCTGGCGGAGCATACCTATTACACTAACCACACCTTTGGCGCAGCTTTTGAATCAATAGGCTGTTCGCCGATGTGCCTTATGCTCGCTTTCTCGTTCCAGATTTTTTTCTGGTTCTTCGCAAGAAAAAAGAATATGGCAAATTCATTAAAAATTATCCTTTCCGCCGCTTCTCTTATTGGTGTTGTAATTTCAAATTATGTTGTTTTAAACGACATAATCGGCTATCTTCTTCGCCACCTTGAAAAAGAGGACTCTGCCGGCGCAGGCTACATAACGGTAACGGTCGCCTTCCTTTGCATACTTTTCTCTTTCCTCGGCATTATGGCCGTTAGAAATTTTTCAGACGAATCAATTGAAAAGCTTTTCCGCTTTGCCCTTGCCACAATTGCGATAGCCGCATTTTCAACTGCAATTGTTGAAGTCGTAAAAGGTCCTGTCGGAAGAATACGTTTTCGTGCCATGAATATGTATCCCGAAAATCAGGAATAAAACTTTG
>CANQLQ010000235.1 GCA_947624755.1 uncultured Clostridia bacterium
AAAATTCTCGTTAATACACAAAGTATTGCCTCAAATTTTTGAACAAACTGACGAAAAATTTCCTCGCCAATTAGGACGCCCTGAATTAATCATTGATTCCTTAAACAAGGAGGAAACTTATGGCAAAAAGTAAAAAGCCGCGCCTTATGGACAGGCTTCGCAAAAAATACAGATATGTTGACAGCGGTTTCGTCATGCTTCTTCTTTCGGTGTTCCAGTTTTTTACCGCTATACCCGTAGTCTTTTCAGACGATACGGTTTACGGCGTAGCCGCCTTGCTGTTTTCGGGATATATTGCGTTTGAATGGGTATATGTATTTGTCATGACTGCATTTTTCAAAAAGGTTAATTTTGAACTTGAACTGATAGCCTTTTTTCTTTGCGGAATAGGTTTGACAGTAACGGCAAGCGTTGACAAAAATCAGATGAAAACCCAGTTTATTGCAATAATTATCGGAATTGTGATTTATGATATTCTGCTTTGGTTTTTGCAGGACGCAAAAAGAGTAATGTCTTTAAGAGAACCTCTTGCAATTTTTACTGTTTTATTTTTCGGACTTTCTTTTGTTTATATAAGGTTTGTCGAAGGAGCTACAAACGGAGCATATAACTGGATAAAGTTCGGCGGTTTTTCACTTCAGCCCTCGGAGCTTGTAAAAATTGCTTTTGTCTTTGTCGGGGCGGCAAGTCTTGACAAACTGCTTACAACTAAAAATATTTATCTTTACATATTTTTTGCCCTTTACTGCATCGGTATCCCTGTTTTGATGCGTGACCTTGGTACGGCGCTTATTTTCTTCTTTACTTTTATAATTATTTCGTTTATGCGCTCCGGAGATATCCGTTCAATTCTTTTCATAAGTGCAATTGCGGTTGTCGGAGCTGTAATTGTTATTGCCATGAAGCCCTATGTTGCAAACCGTATTGTAGCATGGCGTCATGTATGGGAAAACGTAGACAACTCAAAAGGATATCAGCAGGTCAGAACGCTTATTTATTCTGTAAGCGGAGGTCTGTTCGGACTCGGAATCGGCAAAGGCAGACTGAGATATGTTTTCGCTTCGACAAATGACCTTGTTTTCGGTGTCGTCTGCGAAGAACTCGGAATTATTATCGCTTTTGCAATCGTTATCGCTTTCGCTATAATCGCTGTTTATGCCGTTTCCAATTCCCGCTGCGCCCCCTCGACCTTCTATTCAATTGCGGCTTGCAGTGCGGCGGCGATGCTTTTGTTCCAAACAAGTCTGAACATTTTTGGCATAACGGATATTCTGCCCCTTACCGGAGTTACTCTTCCGTTTGTAAGTCAGGGAGGCTCAAGCCTGATTTGTTCGTGGGCGCTTTTTGCCTTTATAAAATCGGCAGACATAAGAACTTATCCGAAGGTATTTAAAAGTTAGGAAAGTTTTTAGCACGCATAGTATGGCGGGATCGGCACGCATGGCGTGCGGCAATTACGCGGCGGACATCGTCCGCAGGAGTTACGCGTGTTGGATTGATGTAAGCCTTTACCACTTGTCCCACGGCACAGCTTGGTGCTAAACCTATTTTTGTAATTTTTCGATTAAGCACGAAAACACTTTGTCTCCAATTTGGAAGTTTCTTTATTATGCTGCGAAAATCTAAGGTAATGCTTTGTGTATTGCCGAGTATTTCGGAAAAGTATTACGGAATAATTTACCGTCAAGTAGGGCAGCTTGTATTAATCAGTAATTCCTTAAGCCTTAAGCGTGATTTAATCAGAGCTTCCTTAATAATTTTTCAATCAATAAATGATATTGAAAAAGAGGTGATATATTGAGAAACACAACAAAAAGAGCGTATGTGATTCTTGTCCTTGTCGGCGCATTTTTTATCGGTCTTGGGTTTATGATGTATTCGTTCATCTCTCACGGCGATGAGTGGGCGGCGAACAGAATCAACGGTCACGTTTTTACGGCAAGACAGCTTACAACTGCGGGTACGATATATGACCGCAGCGGCAAAGCCCTTGTTTCGACAAAGGACGGCCGAAGAGTATATAACGAAAACTATTACGTAAGACTTTCAACTCTTCATGTTGTCGGAGATTCTCAAGGCTATATATCAACCGGTGTTCAAACCCTTTACAGATCGAACCTTATCGGTTATAATTTTGTAAACGGTGTTTACGATGCCGTAAAATCAGACGAAGGCGTCAACATAAAGCTTACGATAGATGCGGATATTTCCGAAACGGCGTATAAGGCTATGAACTCAAACAAAGGAACGGTTTGCGTTTATAACTACAAAACCGGAGAGGTTATTTGTATGGTTTCGGCTCCGACTTTTGACCCTAACAACAAACCGGGCGATATCGACACAAACACAACCGGAAAATATGACGGAATTTATCTTAACCGTGCCATTTCGGGTGTCTTTACACCGGGTTCGACTTTTAAGGTCATAACTTCAATTTGTGCGCTTGAAAACATTCCCGATATCGCTTCAAGAACCTTCACCTGTACCGGTAAATATCATGCCGGAAGCGGCGATGTAATTTGCAACAATAAGTCGGGTCACGGGAAGCTTACTTTTGAAAAGGCTCTAAATGTTTCGTGCAACAGTGTTTTCGCTGAGCTTGCAAATGAACTCGGAAAAGATAAATTAACAAAAACAGCAAAAGAACTTGGATTCGGCACGACCGTAACGGTCAGCAAGGCTAATACCAAAGCGAGTTATTTTGATGTTTCTTCTTCAACAAAGCTTGACCTCGGCTGGGCGGGAATAGGGCAGTATACGACTCTTTGCAATCCCTGCCATATGCTTATGATAGTCGGCGCAATAGCAAACGGCGGAAAGGCCGTCATACCTTATTACGTCGAAGAAGCTTCAGAAATTTCGGACGGAAAAGGCAAAGTTAATAAAAATATAAATCTTACTTCGCAGAACGCCGAAAAAATGAAAAAACTTCTTCGTTCCAACGTAAAAAACTATTACGGAGATTCAAAATTTCCGAATCTTGAAATGTGCGGAAAAACCGGTTCGGCTGAGGTTTCAAATGGAAGAAGCCACGCGTGGTTTTACGGCTTTTCAAAAAAAGAGGATTTCCCTTATGCAATTGTCGTCTGTCTTGAAAACGGCGGAACAGGCTACACTAATGCAATCCCCGTTGCGAATCGGGTCATGCAGGCGCTTTTAGCTAAGGAAGGCTCTGATTAAATCTAATGCTCATATTGATTAGCAGGCATCGCCTGCAGGAGTTACACGGGATAGAGATTATATAAAATTATACTTTTACACCGCGAAAACACTTTGTCTCTAATATGGAAGTATATTTTTATGTTCCAAAAATATAAGTCAATACTTTGTGTATTGCCGAGTATTTTGGCAAAGTATT
>CANQLQ010000236.1 GCA_947624755.1 uncultured Clostridia bacterium
AGCACAATAAGGACTTAAACTCGTTCAGCCTTGAAAACCTCAGATGGGATAAGGTCATAATCTGTACCGATGCCGATGTTGACGGTTATCAGATAAGAACTCTTATACTGACTATGATTTATCGTCTTATGCCGACCCTTATAAAAGAGGGGAAGGTTTTTATTGCCGAATCACCGCTATATGAAATTACGAGCGGCGACCAGACATGGTTCGCTTATACCGAAAAGGAAAAAACAGACGCCCTTGAAGAAATCGGCAGCAAAAAATACACGATTCAGCGTTCAAAAGGGCTTGGCGAAAATGAAGCCGATATGATGAACCTTACAACAATGAACCCTGCAACAAGACGTCTTATAAAAATTGAACCGTCAGATATTGAAGAAACAGCCGAAAAGTTTGATCTACTTCTTGGCGACAACCTTTCGGGAAGAAAAGATTACATCGCAAACTTTGGCCACCTCTATATTGACATGACAGACGTAAGTTAGCGGGCATGGCTCGCGGCAATACGCATGGGCGGGCATAGCCTCTGACATTGCCTTTGAAACGGCAAAATCTTAAGAAAGGAAGATTCAGAACCTTCATCTTTCTGAATCCTGCAAATAAAAATGGCAAAAAGAAAGAAGTCTGATGAAAATAAGCCTTTGAGCGCAGATGAACTGCTCGCTAACACCCATATTGCAGACGCAGGTGAAATTCTTGACCAGCATATTACAGATACGCTTGAAATCAACTATATGCCCTACGCAATGAGCGTTATTCTTTCGCGTGCTATTCCCGAAATTGACGGTCTTAAACCGTCACACAGAAAGCTTCTGTACACTATGTACAAGATGAATCTTCTAAACGGCGCAAGAACAAAATCCGCAAACATTGTCGGTCAGACTATGAGACTTAACCCTCACGGTGACGCTTCGATTTATGAAACTATGGTTCGGCTTTCAAGGGGCAATGAAGCGCTTTTAAATCCGTTTGTTGACTCAAAAGGCAACTTCGGCAAGGCATATTCAAGGGATATGTCTTATGCCGCTTCAAGATATACCGAGGCCAAGCTTGAACCTATCTGCAACGAGCTTTTCCGTGATATAGACAAAGATACGGTTGACTTTGCAGACAACTATGACAGCACAACAAAAGAACCCGTTTTGCTGCCGGTAACTTTTCCGTCAATTCTTGCAAACGTAAGTCTCGGTATTGCCGTCGGTATGGCAAGCTCCATATGCTCATTCAATCTCAAAGAGCTTTGCGAAACGACAATTGAGCTTATTAAAAATCAGGAGCATAATATTATTGACTCAATGCCTGCGCCCGATTTTGTCGGCGGCGGAATTATAATTTACGACAGAGCCCGTATGGAAGAAACCTACAGAACCGGAAGGGGCAGCATTAAAGTCCGTGCAAAGTATAAGTATGACAAGAGCGCCAACTGTATTGATATTTTTGAAATTCCGCCAACAACGACTGCCGAAGCAATCATTGACAAAATTGTTGAAAGGGTAAAGGCAGGTTCATTAAAAGAAATCAGCGATATCCGTGACGAAACCGATAAAAAAGGTTTAAAAATTACAATAGATCTAAAACGCGGCATTGATGCGGACAAGCTTATGCAAAAGCTTTACAGGACAACTCCGCTTGAAGACAGCTTTTCCTGTAATTTCAATGTGCTTATAAACGGCAATCCTAAAGTTCTTGGCGTAAAAGAGCTTCTTATCGAATGGATTAAATTTCGTGGCAAGTGCGTTTTCAGAAGAGTAAGCTATGACTTAAAAAAGGCGAAGGACAGGCTTCATCTTCTCAAAGGTCTTGAAAAAATTCTTCTTGATATCGACAAGGCTATTGCCATAATCCGCAATACCGAGGAAGAAAGCGAAGTTATTCCGAACTTAATGGTCGGCTTTGGCATTGATGAAATCCAAGCTGAATATGTTGCCGAAATAAAGCTTCGTCATCTTAACCGTGAATATATCCTCAAACGCTTAAAGGATATTGAAAATCTTGAAAAGTCAATTGAAGATATGCAGGCGATCCTTCAAAGCAAAGCAAAAATACGCAAAATCATCATTGAAGAGCTTGAACAGGTTATAAAAAAATATTCAGCCGAAAGAAAAACAGAAATTTATGAACCCGACGAAGGCGAGGGCGAAGAGGAAGAGGAAAAAGCGCCGGATTATCCTGTCACTCTTTTCTTTACGAAAGAGGGATATTTCAAAAAAATTACACCGCTTTCTCTTCGTATGAGCGGTGAACATAAGCTTAAAGAAAACGATTTTATAACCCGGACAATTGAAACCTCAAACAACAAGGAGCTTTTGTTCTTCTCGGATAAATGTCAGGTTTACAAAGCCAAGGCAGATGACTTTGCCGACACAAAGACAAGCGTTCTCGGCGACTATATACCTTCAAAACTCGGTATGGATGAGGGTGAAAATGCGATTTATGTCTGTGTTCTTGAAAAAGAGCCGAAAGGATTTATAATGTTTTTCTTTGAAAACGGAAAAACGGCAAAGGTAAGTCTTGCGTCTTATGTTACAAAAACGAACCGAAAAAAGCTTATCAAGGCTTACAGCGATAAATCTCCGCTTGCAGGAATTATTGCCCTTGATGAAGATAAGGATCTTGTAATCGAAACAATGGGCGGAAGATGCCTTTTGTTCAACACTTCTTCAATTTCTCTCAAGGCAATGAAAGATACGCAGGGCGTTATGTGTATAACTCTTAAAAAGAACAACAAAATTTCCCTTGTGCGTGAATATAAAGAGGGCGAATTCGTAAAACCGTCAAGATACAGATCAAAATCCCTTCCGTCGGCCGGCGCACTTTTGAGTACAGATGATATTTCGCTTAAAACGAATATGACCCTCGAAGGCTTTGACGGCTGATAATATGCGAAAGGACATAAAATAAAAATGAAATACAACTGGATAGATGAATATCTTTTGGGCAAAAAAGGCGTTACTAAAGATTTTCAGTCAGATTGGAACTGGATCCGCTATAAAATCGGTGACAAAATGTTTGCTGCAATCTGTCTTGACGACGAAAATAATCCCCATTACATCACATTAAAGCTTGAACCGCTTGAAGGGGAATTTTTAAGAAATCAATATGAAGATATTATTCCGGGTTACTATATGAATAAAACTCATTGGAACAGTATAAAAGCCGACGGGGAAGTTCCCGATTCCCTAATCAAAAATATGCTTGACAAGTCATACTGCCTTGTTCTTGGCGGCTTTAGCAAGAAAAAGCAGAACGAAATACTTGAAAGCTTATGAAATAAGCGGGACTGCCGCAAAAATTTATACTTAAGGAAGCACTGATTAATACAAGTTGCCCTACTTGACGGTAAATTATTCCGTC
>CANQLQ010000237.1 GCA_947624755.1 uncultured Clostridia bacterium
CAGAGATCCCTTTATCTAAAAAATCAGCGGCAGGTTTCCCTACCGCCGAAAATTTTAACATATATTCAATTTAAAATCAATCTCTGTCCGGAATAATCAGTCCGTAACCGCCGTCATTTCTCGCATAAACAACACAAACTTTATCATTTGCGCTGTTAAGGAAAACATAGAACTGATGTCCGAGAAGATTCATTTGCAGAATTGCTTCTTCAATGCTCTGAGGTTTAAGAGCAATTTCTTTTGAACGAATAACGTCATATTCATCTTCCGGCTCAAAAGTGTCAATTGCATCAAAAGCAGCAAATGCGTCTTGGTGGAGCTTCTTTTCAACTCTTGTTTTGTTTTTGCGGATCTGACGCACAAGTGAATCAACACAGCGGTCAAGCGCTTCGTTCATATTAGCTGCACGTTCCTGTGCACGGAAAAACATACCGCTGTGAAAAATTGTGACTTCAACGCTTTGAGAATTTTTTTCAACGGTTGCGGTAACCTTTGCTTCCGCGTCGGTGTCAAAAAACTTTTCAACCTTTCTCAGGCGTTTTTCAGCGCGCTCTTTGAACGAATCTCTTGGTGTGCATTTTCTGCCGATAACTGTTATTTTCATAACGTCATCTCCTTTCTGTATATACAAGCAAGGTGGGGTCAATTGCATATCTTATGTAAATCAACTCCTCCTTACTGAAATCAGTATAGCATATTTATATATAAAAATAAAGATGTTTTTTAAAATTTTATCAAATTTTAACAAAAATATCTAATCAACAAACATTTTTAAAGAGACATATCAATTGCACTTTCGGCATTATTGTTTTCAATTACAACATCGGTACAATTTTTCATCTCAAACGCTTTTATCTTCTTATCGGCATTGTCAAGTCTTTTTATTGTATTATTTCTAAAAATAAGATTCTTTGTTGATTTCGCATTTATAACATTATCGTGCTGCATATAGAAGGTATTGCCCTCAATTAAAATATTTTCGTGAACGGCAACCGAAGATGCCTTTAGGCTTCTTACTATCGGGTCAATAAATATCGCCGCCTTACAGCCGATACTTTTGCCCGATGGTTTTCTTATATAGAAAGTATTATTTCTAATAGTCATATCACGGATAGGACCGGACTCATACCAGCTGTTGCAGTCATTTGAAAGATAAATTGAAGCCATTGTCATTGAGTCAAAAATATTATTTTCAATAAGCGCCTTTTTTCGGGTCGTACACAGGATTGCGCGAGTAGGAATTGCGCTGAATTTGCAGTTTGTAATTTCAACTTCGGGCGTATATGTAATGTTTTCGGCGGCATAAAGCTTTTCTGCGCCGAGATTTGCGTCGATATTAATAGGAAGTTTTTCTTCAAAGGCAACAGTCATTTCCTTTATCGAATGGCCTTTTTCAAGAGGATTTATAACACTTTTTACAGTAAATTCCTTTTCGTTTTCAAGCGGCGCAAAGGTATCCCTTGCATAAAAAACGACCTTATCGCCCTTGTGAAACTGAACAAAACCGTTTTGCTGGTTATGGACATATTCGAGCATAATTGTATTTTCATCAATTTTCTTTTTAACTCTTGTGTAAGTTCCGTGTATATTTATCGGGTCATCGTGAGCATTACAAAACGAGCAGTTATTTATCTTTATTTTGCCTTTCGCTCCCGAAACATGAATCAGGTCGGCAAAGCTTGTTGTATATCTGTCTGTACCCTCTCTCGGCACAAAATTACAACTTTCAAAAGTAACATCCTCTGCCATTTGCAGTAAAAATCCAAAGCCATGCATATAGTGAATGTTCACCTTTTCAAGGGTGATATTTTTGCTGTCGCATACAAACGAACCTACACAATCTCTGTTTTTGCTTGCACAAAGTTCAAACACCATTGATTCCCTTATCTGTTTTGATACTGGTTTGAAATAATGGACACGAATATGATTTTTTGAAATTTCATCAATTTTGCGAACGCTGTAAAGCGGACCTTCGGCTAACATATATCTTTTTACTTTGTTCGTTTTCAGGTCGTGGCCGACTGCACACCACATCTCATCTTCATTGACGTGTTCCCAGTATTTTTTTCCGGTTATAGGGCTTTTTTCAAACCAATAAAGCTTATTCTTTTTTATCTCATATTCAAAAGCCGGCGCAATTTTATATTCGGCGCTAAACGCTGCTTTTTTTATTGTCTGAAGCTCAAAGGTTGTGGCGCATGGAAAATCCCAAGAGAAATTTTTGAGCGTGATATTCTCGCTTTCGAGTATTGCAAAAGGTATCATATCTCCGTGCATTATGAAAAGTGAGCCGCAGCCGTCAATTGTAAGGTTTCTAAGGTTCTTCATAAGCACAGCAACACTTTTTTCGGGAAATCTGTGAGAATCTGTATTTGAGGTATAGTAAACGTCCCTCAAGGCAAAATCCTTGTAAAAATGATATTCTCCCTTTTCAAATGTTATAAGGACTTCATCATCTGAATTTTGTGCTTTTTCGAGTATGTTTCTCAAAAGAACCGTTGTATCTTTGTATTTTAGGTCAAGGTCATTTAAGCTTACTTTGTATTCTTTCATCGTTTTTTCTCCTTGTATAGTTAAAAATAACCGCCCCACGGTCGGAAGCGGTCGAATCTTTAATGAAGTTCTAATGAAGCGCTGATTAAATCTAACGCCCCTCTTTGTTATATACTACCATGTAAAACGCTAAAAGTCAACAGACAATAATAATTAAACTCAGCCGTTTTCCCAAAATTTAAACGCGGTTGTTGCAACACCGATAACAATAAGAACAACACCCGTAACTCTGTTGAGCGTTTTTGCGCTAGAATTATTCGCAATTTTTGCCGCTATTCTTGCCCAAAGAAGCGTTGAAAGAACACAGAATACAAGCGCCCATACATCGGGCATACCGCCGAGGACGATATGACTTGCCGAACCTGTAAATGCGGTAAACGCCATAATGAATACGCTTGTGCCAACTGCCGTTTTAAGCTCGTAGCCGAGAACGCAGACAAGTACAAGAAGCATCATCATACCGCCGCCCGCGCCGACAAAACCGCAGATGAAGCCTATCATTACACCGCCTATAACAGCTCTTATAAATCTTTGTCTTGCCGTCATATTGGTATTCATTGCTTCCTTGGTAGTCATGACGGGTTTTACAATAAATTTTATGCCAAGCACAATCGTCATCATCACGGCGAAAGTACCCATCGTCTTGGCTTGAACATTGCTTGAAACCCAGCTTCCGAACATTGTAAAGCATAAAACGGTAATCATCATAACAAGCCCGTTTTTGATATCAAGGTTCTTGTTTTTGCCGTAGGTATAAGCGCTTACGGCGCTTGCAAGAACATCGCTTGCAAG
>CANQLQ010000238.1 GCA_947624755.1 uncultured Clostridia bacterium
GTTGACGAACTTCCGCAATCTTCTTCGGGAAGAACAATTATGACGACCGAACCAAAATTTATTCCCGAAAATGCGGTTGAGATTTCAATTGACGGCGTTGCAAATTGTAACGTCAGATTAATTGACTGTGTAGGTTATATTGTTCCAAGCTCTCTTGGTTATATTGAAAATGATAACCCGAGAATGGTAAAAACGCCGTGGTTTGAAAAAGAAGTACCGTTTAATATGGCGGCTGAAATAGGAACACAAAAGGTCATTACCGAACATTCTACAATTGGTCTTGTTGTAACCACCGATGGTTCAATAGGGGATATACCAAGGCAGGAATATCAGGAAGCAGAAGAAAGAGTAATTAAAGAGCTTACCGAAATTAACAAACCCTTTATCGTTTTGCTCAATTGTAAAGACCCTCAAAGTCAGGAATCATTGGAGCTTGCACAAGAGCTTAAAGAAAAATACAAGGTTGGCGTAATGCCGATAAACTGTCTTGAACTCGATGAACTGCAAATAAGAAATATATTAAGTATGCTTCTTTATGAGTTTCCGGTCACTGAAATCAAGGTTTGTTTTGCAAAGTGGATATCGAGACTTGATAAAAACCACTGGCTCAGAAGTGAAATTTTTAATGCGGTGACTTCGGTAGCAAAGGAAATTAAAAGAGTAAAAGACTCGGAATATTTTTTAAATCTTATAAATGACATTGACGATATTGTTTCGGACAAAATTGATAAAATTAATCTTTCAAACGGTACGGTAAAAATATTTCTTGAAGTTAAGCCGGATCTGTTTTATAAAGTCCTTTCCGAAAAAAGCGGTTTGGAAATTAAAGACGACAAAGAGCTTTTCAACATAATAGTTGAGATGACACAGATGAAAAAAGAATATGAACGCTTTAAAGAAGCGCTTGAAGAGGTTGAGTCAACGGGATATGGTATTGTAATGCCGACAATGCAGGAGCTTACACTTGAAGAGCCGGAAATAATGAAACAGGGCGGAAGGTATGGTGTAAGACTCAAAGCATCAGCACCCTCAATACATATGCTAAAAGCAAACATAAAAACGGAAGTAGCTCCAATTGTGGGAACAGAAAGTCAATCGGAAGAATTGATAATGTATCTTCTAAAAGAATTTGAAGAGGATCCGTCAAAAATATGGGAGTCAAATATATTCGGAAAATCGCTCAACAGTCTTGTCAACGAAGGGCTTCATAATAAGCTTTATAAAATGCCTGTTGATGCAAGAATGAAGCTTCAGGAAACGCTTGAAAGGGTAATAAATGAAGGCTGCAGCGGACTTATATGTATAATTTTATAACTAAGGAAGTGCTGATTAAATCACGCTTGTATTGATTGATTCTTTTCTAAAATTAAACTTGTTTTGGGCGACCACACGGGGTCGCCCCTACGCGTGCAGTTGTGTTAGTATCAAGACTTATATAAATCTTCCCTGTTTAACCGCCGTGGACAATGCCCATTGGCTAAAACTTTTATAGTTAACAATGCAAGTCGTTTTGCGGTATAAGAGTAAAAGCCTGCATAAACTACTGCGCATAATTCCTGCGGACGATGTCCGGCTCTTAAAGCGGCGGGTACCGCTACCGAAATATTAAACAGCGTTATTGTTTACCATATTGAAATTTAGCCGGAGAATCTTTCTCCGGTTTTCTGCTTTGTATATGACCTGACTCCTTGATTTTTACTAAGGAAGCACTGATTAATTCAGGGTGCCCTAATTGGCGAGGAAATTTTTCGTCAGTTTGTTTAAAAATTTGAGTCAATACTTTGTGTATTAACGAGAATTTTTGGGCAAAATGACGGAATAATTTACCGCCAAGTAGGGTAGCTTGAATTAATCAGTGCTTCCCTAAAACGTGCCGAAAAACACTTTTTCATATTTGCTGATATATTTTATATTTTGTACGGTTGACATTATATAAACTTTAGTGATAATATTAAATAGTAACAAATAAGGCAGATTTTAGCAATTATGAGCCATTGTCTTATAAAAAAGGAGAGTTTATTATGGGAAAACGAATCATTGTTGCCGGCGGCGGTCATGGAGGTATTGCGGCTGCTGCTATTCTTGCAAAAAACGGTTTTGACGTTACCGTTTATGAAAAAAAATCAAGAGAAAATATGGGATATGACTGGACAGACATTTTTGACAAAAAATGTTTTACTGCCTGCGGTATGGAAATACCGCCAAAGGAAATGTTTAACCTTAAAAATGATATGACCTTTTACGGCCCGTCGCTTACTACTGAGCTAAAGCAAAACACACCTATAGATCAGCTTGAAATTCAGATGGAAAGAAAAGATATATATTCTTATATCATTGCTCACGCGCAGAATTGTGCAGTTAATTTTGAATTTGAAACTTCTGTTGAAGCTCCGATTTTACTTGGCAACAGGGTAGTCGGAATCAAAACCGATAAAGGCGAGGTATATGCTGACCTTGTTATAGATGCGGCAGGTATCAATTCCCCTATAAGGCAGAAGCTTCCGTTGTCTATGGGAATACAAAATAACATAATTGAGTATGAACAATTCTATGTATACCGTGCATTTTTCAATAAAACCGCCGAAGTTAATGAAAATAAGTTTAAGGTGCTTATGCTTTTCCAAAACAAACTTGGCATATGCTGGGTTGCCGCGGAAGAAGATTATACTGACGTTCTTATCGGAAGATTTGAAAAATTTGATATGGATGAAGTAAATGCAACTCTTGAGGAGCTTCGCAAAACCAACCCCTGTCTTGGTACCGATGTGGTGCGTGGCGGTGAATTTGTCAACATTCCCGTGCGTCAGCCGCTTGGTGTGCTTGTCGCTGACGGCTATGCTGCAATTGGGGACAGCGCATTTATGACAGTACCCATAATCGGTTCAGGTATTGCAAACAGCTTAAAGGCCGCCGCTATTCTTGCCGATGCAATTATAAAGGACAAAGATATGTCATACAGCGCAGAAAGTCTTTGGAAATATCAAACCGGATTTTATAATAAAATCGGCAGCGGACTTGCCCCTCTTGCGTGTGTTAAGCTCATGCTTACAAGATTACAGGGCAATGACCTTGATTATATTTTTGACAATGGCATTCTCAACGCTGACGATATGACTATCGGCGCTGATTCAACTAACCTTGCCGCGATGCTCGGCGGTATGTCTCTTGCAGACATTAAAATAAAACTTACCGGACTTATAAAAAATAAAGTTGTTCTTAAAAAAGTTCTTCGTATGGGTATAGAGCTCGTTAAAGCAACTGTTGTAACGGGTGCAATGCCGAAAGAATATAATCGCAAAAAGGTTTTAAAATGGGTTAAGTCTTATA